>JBGPSX010000076.1:0-11890 GCA_041490325.1 Bryobacteraceae bacterium
CTGATCCGGCTCGCTCCGCGGGACGCAGGTGAACCGGCGGCCTTACTGAGCCGAAGAATCGAGTTGGACGACCGGATCGCCCGGCTTCTGTTGGGGCTGGACGACCTCGGCGCGCAAATGGACGAATTCGCCGCGGCCGGTCATTGGGAACCGCAAGCTTTGCGAGTACCCGCGCCCGAAACTGAAGAAGGCCGCCTCGCTCGTCTGCTAGGCGATGTCAAGAGCGGCGCTCCTGGCGCGCCGCCTCATCTCGTGGTCCATGTTCACGGACGCTCCGGTACCGGGCGGAGGTCGCTGGTTGCGGCCGTGTGCCGCACGCACAGGTTGCGAGTCCTGAGAGTGGATGCCAGACGCCTCGCAGCACTGGCCGGCGCAGCCTTCGAAGAATCCCTGCTGCTGCTGGTTCGGGAATCGATGCTGCAACCGACGGCCTTGTGCTTGGAAAATGTGGATGCGTTGCTCGAAGAAGACTCGGCGGCCACGCACGGATGGCGCGCGATCGCGAACGTGCTGGAGGGCCTTTCGCCAGTGTCTTTCGTGATTGGGGAAAACCCCTGGTCGCCCGAAGGGATCTTCCAGGAGGGAGTGTTCCATGAGATTCGGTTGGATGCTCCGCGCGCGGGCGAAGCCCGGCGGATCTGGTTCGCCGAACTCGCAGGAGAGGACCTGCATCCGGACGTGGGCGGTCCGGCGCTGGCCGCCGAGGAGTTGGCCGGCAGGTTTACGCTCTCTCCCGGTCAGATTCATGACGCCGTAGCAGCCGCGCGGACGCGGGCCCTGTGGCAAGCATCCGGCTGGTTGCCGCTCACGCTGACCGATCTCTACCGGGGTTGCCGCGACCAATGCAGCCATCGCTTAGGAAGGCTGACCAATCAGGTCATCACAACGTTCGGATGGGACGATCTGGTTCTACCGCCAAAACAGCTCAGCCAGTTGAAGGAGTTGGAGACTAGCATTCGAAACTCCAGCGGCGTACTGGAAGATTGGAACTTCCGTTCAAGGCTCGCCTACGGGCGGGGCATCACCGCGGTGTTCTCGGGACCGAGCGGAACCGGAAAGACCATGGCCGCCGGCATTCTGGCCAGAGAGCTGGGCCTGGACCTTTATAAAATCGACCTCTCGCGCGTGGTGAGCAAGTACATCGGCGAGACCGAAAAGAATCTCGAACGGATTTTCCAGCAGGCCGAAGACGCCAACGCGATGCTGTTTTTTGACGAAGCGGACGCTCTGTTCGGCAAGCGCTCCGCGATCAAAGACGCGCACGACCGCTACGCCAATATCGAGATCTCTTACCTGCTGCAAAAGATGGAAGAGCGGCTGGGAGTCACGATCCTGGCCACCAACCTGAAGACCAACATGGATGAAGCGTTTGTGCGGCGGATCCGTTTTTCCGTTGAGTTTCCAATGCCGGAGTACGCGCAGCGGCTGGAGATCTGGCGCGGATCGTTGCCGAAAGAAGCCCGTTTGACGGACGACGTGGACTTGCCCCTGCTGGCCAGGCGCATGCGCGTGGCGGGTGGTTCGATCATGAACGTCGTCGTAAGCGCGGCGTCGCTCGCGTATGAGCCCGGTGGGGCCATCGCGATGAAGCACTTCCTGCACGCAGCGAAGCGGGAACTGGAAAAGCTGGGACAGCAGTACAACGAAACCGACTTTACGCCCCAGGAGAACGCGGCGGCGCCCGCGGCCTAGGACCGTTTACATGAGCCACGACGAAACCATCAAAGACGTGAGCAGGACGCTGGTGGATTTGCTGAAGACGTCATTGACGGACGTGGCCGGCCGCATCGCTCTGGCCTCGCCGAAGAATCCGGGAGCGAATCTTTTGACGGTGTTCCTGTATAAGGTGCTGGAGAATCCGTACCTCAAGAACCAGGATCGCTCCCTGCTACCGCCGAATCCAGACGGCACGCTCACCGAACAGTCCCCGCCGCTCACAGTGGATCTGTACTACCTTCTGACGGCTTACAGCGGCGCGGACATCCTCGAAGCTCACCGGGCACTCAGCCGGGCCATGCGAGTTTTCTACGACAACGGCATCCTGCGCGGCTCGCAACTGCGCTCCGACGTTCCCAGCAAAGGTCTGACAGCGGATTCCATGCTCCGCGTTACGCTCAACCCGATCACGATCGAGGACATGACGCGTATCTGGAGTGTTTTTCCCGACACGCCGTACGAAATTTCGGTGACCTACCTGGTCACGCCGGTTCCGATCGAATCTGCGCGGCAACTGACGACTGCGCCTGTCGTAGATCAAATCCACGAGCAGGGCCAATTGGGCGCGGAACTGGAGAGCGTTGGAGTTTAAACCACCATGGCCACTGTCGCAATAGGACGCTTCTTCTTCGGGCCAGACCAACTCGAACGGTCGGTGTGGGTGGTGGTTGATCCGCAGGACTTTGTCACCGGCCAGCGAGTCCTTACGCCGCTGCGCGTGCAGTTGAAAGACGTAATCGCCGAGCCAATTACAGCGAATTCGCGCGTGTACTGCTTCACCGACCTCCGCTTGCCGGCAGCTAACTATACGGTTCAGGTCGAGCCTCTCTTGGAGGGTCGAGACTACTATTTCGCGGCGGAGAAGGCGTTCGCGCTGGACGTAATCCCGGCGCCTGGAGCGCCTCTCAGGCGCAACCGGGTAGAGCTCACGCTGCTACCCCGGCCAGCGTACCCATTCACAGGTCAAGCGACCCTGGCCCGTTCCCGGCTGGTGAAAGCGAGCGACGGATCGGGTATTGCCGGTGCGCAGATTTTCTTGATATTCGGGGCCGCGGATCAAGGCCTCCGCGGACAAACTGATGAGCGAGGAGAGTTCGCTGTCTTCTTCCCGCCCACCGATCCCGAGGACCTCGACACGGCCACACTGAAGCTTCTGAAATTCCGGCTTCGATTCGAACTTGCCGGACATGCTCCTCTTCTGACCGGCGAAGAGACGGTCAAAGAAGGAACCACGATAGCCCTGAAAGAAATCGCGTTCCCTGGAACATAAAACGGCAATAGGAGTGCACGATGAGCGAACAATCACAACAAACGCAGCAACCGGCAGGACGCAAGGACGACGGATGCCCGCCTCCAACCCCGCCACCCTGTCCCCCGCCACCCTGTCCCGATCCATGCGATCAGGACCGCCCTTGGGGGCCGCCGAAAATCCGGCCGGAGTGCTGTCCCGAAGATCGCAAGTGTTGTCCCGACGGCAAGAGCCGTTGCTGCAATTGGGACGAGGTGGACGACCCTTGCGTCCGTGCCGCTTCGGCGGACTGCGGCGGCGAGTGGACCAAACTCAAGTGCAAGTGCGAGTCCTCCAACGAGAAGTGTAAGTGCGACGAGTGGGATTGCGGGTGCTATCCCCAGGGCACGTGCGTGCCCTGCGAGCCCTGCGACGGCCTGCTGCCGACGGACCCGGGTCAACCGGGCGGATGCGACGATCCCGGACGCACGGACTGTACCTCCGACGAGCTTCGCAAGCAACTCGAGGCGCTCAAGAAATGCATCTCCTCGCAGACCACCGAACAGGCCAAGATCGCCGCCGAAATCAAAGCGCGGCAGGAGCGCCAGGATGAACTGGCGAAGCTCATTACCGCCTTCGACGCCATTGTTGAAAAATACAAGACCGAGCGTCATAAGCTGATCTGCCGCGAAGATTGCCTCAAGGGTTTTCACCGCGACATTACGAAGGTTTTCCAAGACAGGTCGCGATTTCCGGAAGCGTGCCTGACGGAGATGCAGAAGGCCATCAACGCGGAGCTTTGCACTCTGGAAAAGGAAAGGTGCTGCCAGAAGAATCTGGAAGGGAAACTCTCCAAGTCCACCAAGCTCATCTGGGAGCAGACGCAAGCGGACCAAAATAAGGCGAAGGCGATCGATGCGTTCGCGGCCATCCAGGACCTCCCCAAGTGGATGGGAGATCAATTCACGGCGCTCGAAGCCCTGAAGGACCAGATCGCGCAAGCGCTGAACGACAAAGACCCGGAGAAGCACAAATATGCGTTCTACCTGTTCTACTGGCAGTTCGTTCCCGGACTCTGCAAGTGCTTTAAGGTGGCGATCTGTTGCAAGAAGGACGAGAACGAACAGTACGGCAAGGACGAAGCAGCCGCGCACATCGGCTGTCAACCAGGCGACTGGCATCCTTCTTACATCACGGTCGCGAAACTCAAGAAGCTGATTTGCTGCGCGTGGGACTTCGTGCGCGCCGCGAAGGAAGCTGCCCACAAGGCGGCGGCCGCCGTTCAAACAGCCAAGGACAATCTGGCGTTCATCATAACCAAGGCTGCGGACGATGCCAAGACCCTCGACGCTCGAATCAAGAGCGGCCTCGAAAAGGTCACGTGTACCAGTAGCGCTAGCGCCCGTTAAGGAGAGAAACGACTATGCCTGAGTACTTGACTCCCGGAGTCTACATCGAAGAAATCGAAATCGGCGCCAAGCCGATCGAAGGCGTGTCCACCAGCACCGCGGGCTTCCTCGGTGAAACGGAACGAGGGCCCACGCATCCCCGGCTGGTCACCAGCTTGCCGGAATATAAACGGATGTTCGGTGGCTTCTTCGGAGAGACTGACTATCTGCCCTACGCCGTCGACGGTTTCTTCAGCAACGGCGGGCAGAGGTGTTTCATTGCCCGCATCATAGACAAAGAGAAAGCCGTATCGGCGCTGGCGGACCTTGGGTCCGTGCTGATCACGGCGAGCGGGGAAGGCCTATGGGGCAATCGCGTGGCGTTTCGCGTGAAAAAAGCGAGCGCGGAGAAGAACGGATTCCGCCTGCAACTACATTATTGGAGTGCCGCGACACTCCCGGCCGCCCCAGTCGATCCACTGCCCTCGACCCCCGAAGAACTGGCAGCCACGAGAGATCAACTCCGGCAACAAGCTCCACCGCAGCTCTCGGAGGACTTCGACGACTTGGTTCTGGACGAGAAATCGCCCAACTTTGTCGAAAAGCGGGTCGGCAACGGCCTGTCAATGCTCGTGACCATCGAGAGGGGCGCCGGCAATGCCGTGCCGCCGCCCGGCGCTCTTCAGTTTCTGGCGGGCGGAGTAAACGGCGACGATATCGATGTCGACGACTATAAAGGCCGCCAAGTACCGCTGGCTGGCAAAGAGCGGACGGGCCTGGCCGCTTTCGACGAGCCTCCTTTCGAGGACATCGCCATCATCTACGCGCCGAATGCATTCGACGAAGATGCATTGCCCGGCGAACTGATGACGTATTGCGAGAACAACAAATACCGCTTCCTGATCCTGGACGCCAAACGCGGCCAGGCGAGCATCGGGGACATAGACCCTCGCGCGGACCGGCCGAGTGACTACGCCGGGTTCTACTATCCCTGGATTCGCGTATTCGACGCGGATACCGGCGCCCGAAAACTGGTGCCGCCTGGCGGCTACGTGGCGGGGATCTACGCCCGCAGCGACATCGAGCGGGGTGTTTTCAAGGCCCCGGCAAACGAAGTGGTGAGAGGCGCGCTGGAGTTGGAGTTCGAGGTGACGAACGGCGGGCAAGGGATTCTGAATCCCCGCGGCGTCAATGTGATTCGCGCGTTCCCGGGCCGCGGCCGCCGGGTTTGGGGCGCGCGAACAATTTCCGCGAATCCGCTCTGGAAGTACGTCAGCGTGCGCCGGCTGTTTATCTTTCTGGAGGCTTCGATTTTCCGCGGCACCCAGTGGGTGGTCTTCGAACCGAACAACGAACGCCTGTGGGCCCGGGTGAAGCAGACCATCACCGTGTTCCTCCGCACTCAATTCCGCGAAGGCGCGCTGCTGGGCGCAACCGAGGAGGAGGCGTTCTTCGTGAAGGTTGACCGCAGCACCATGACGGACGACGACATCAACAACGGCCGGCTGATTGTGGTCATTGGCGTGGCGCCGGTCCGGCCGGCGGAATTCGTGATCTTCCGGATCGCGCAACTGACCAGCAGCGCGACATCGGTGCAGCTCTAAACATTCCGCGAGAGGGAGGCAAAAGAACGTGAGAAACGATCCTTTAAGAAACTTCAGGTTCCGCCTGGAAATCGGCGGCATCAGTGAAGCGCACTTCAGCGATTGCAGCGGGTTCGATATTTCGACGGACGCCATCGATTATCGCGAGGGAGACGATCCCACGCATGTGCGCAAGCTCCCCGGCTTGAACAAATTCGGGAACGTGACGCTGAAACGCGGTGTGACCGACTCGATGGATCTCTACAAGTGGCACAAGGACGTCGTGTCCGGCAAAATCCACCGGGAGACCGTCGCGATTGTCGTGCTGGACGAAGAGGGCAAAGATAAAGCGCGTTTCCAGATCACCGACGCGTGGCCCATCAAGTACGACCCCATGGACCTGAATGCCAAGGGCAACGACGTCTCCATCGAGACGCTCGAGCTTGTCAACGAGGGGGTGGAGCGGACCGCGTAAGTGTTGGCGCAGGCAGTGAGGTACGCAAGTTATGGCATTCCAGACCGAAGTTCAGTTCACGCTGCCGAAGGGCTACATGTGCAACCAGGGGGTCCTCCACAAGGAGGGCGTGATGCGGCTGGCTACGGCGGCCGACGAGATCCTGCCGTTAAAGGATCCGCGCGTCCAACAAAATCCCGCTTACTTGACGGTCATCCTGCTTTCGCGCGTGATCACCCGGCTCGGCAGTCTTTCTGATGTCCACTCTGGCGTAGTGGAAGGGCTGTATGCAGCCGACCTCTCGTACTTGCAAGCCCTGTATCAGGACTTGAACGGTGACGGGGGCGTTAAGGCTTCAGCGGTGTGCCCCCAATGCCAGCATCACTTCGATGTGAGGTTCGCCGAATTGGGGGAAGCATGAAGTGCTATCCGCTGAAAGAGCTTTACGAGGAGATGGCCTTCATCGCTTACTACTTTCACTGGTCCTGGTCGGATGTCATGCAGCTTCCCCACGCCGAGCGGCGGCGCTGGTGCGAAGAGATTTCGAAAATCAACCGCAACCTCAATGGCGAGCCGAAGAATGTGTTCGATGTGTAGACCCAGGAGACCTCGATGCGAGAGTTAGACCCCTATGGAGGATTTCGTTTCCGGGTGGAAATTCTCGGCTTGCAGGTGGGTGGATTCACGCAGGTCTCAGGCCTGGACCGGGAAGTCCAGACCGAGGATTTTCGCGAAGGCGGAGTGAACGACTATTCGCACAAGCTAGCGGGCGTCACGAAGTACTCCAATCTGACGCTGCGGCGGGGAATCGCGGACGCGACCGAGCTGTGGCAGTGGCATCAGGACGTAGTGGACGGCAAGATCGAGCGGCGTCAAGTCAACGTAGTGCTCATCGACGCGGCGGGGAAGGAAACATGGCGGTGGGTTTTTGACAAGGCCTATCCGGTCAAGTGGTCCGGGGCTGAGCTTAATTCCTCAAGCAGCGCGGTGTTGGTGGAGAGCGTTGAGTTTGCCCACAGCGGGATTAAGAAAGGATGAAGCATTCAATCGCCAGTTCGGATTCCAGTCTGCGCGGAAGGGCGGCGACGGGAAAGCACTGGGTGCGCGGCGCAATCCATGTGGCCGCCAGCGCGAGTTTCTGGAAGCGCATTCTGGAGCGGCGCCGGTGGACGCGATCTCTAGCGCGTCCCCGCGTTCCTCTACACCTGCTCCGCTATCGCCCCGCGGAACATGCTGGCCGCGCGAGCGTCAATGTGACGCAGTACCTGTTGCAATATCAACTGGCTCTGAACTTGCACTTTTCGTGGCCGGGGCGCGAGCGAGAGATCGGCGGGTCGCTTCCGAACCTGCGTTTCGCGGGAGGCGGAGCAGGCGCGCTGCTTCGCCGCGCTAGCCCGATTGCGACCCGGTGGGCCGCGCCTATATATTCCGCGCCGCTTCGGTCCTTTACTCGACCTAAAGGCGCGCTGCTTCGCACGGCTGGCGGTACGATCGCGCGCCACATCCGATCTGAATCGCCCGAGCGGCCCTTGGCGATACCTTACCCGGCGCGAACCGCTCGCCCTGTGGACCAATCGTCCGCGACGCCGACGGCCCGGCACATGCGAGCTGCGCAGAGCAGTTCTGCGGTTGCTTCGCCGGCAACTCCGGTTCAGTATCCGACGGATTCCCGTCCGGTTTTGCCCGACGACCGCGACGTGGAGCGAACACTCCGCAACGAGGAAATTTTGTCCACGTCAGCGCACATTCGAACGGAGGACACGTTGAACCTCGCCACGCGCCGAGTTTTCGCTGCGACTGTTCTGGAAACGCGGCGGCGATTCTTCGCGGAGCGTCTCAGCGTATATCGAACGTTGGAGCAGCGCCGCGCGAGTATCAGCCGCAAGTGGACAACAGAAACGCAAGCTCATCGCCTAGCCAACGCGCTGGCGCCGGCATTTCGACTAAACAACATTGAAGCGCTAACCCATGCCAGGAGGACAGCCGGACAGAATGCGTCCGTAGATGTCCCTGTAACCGCTCTTCCGCCGCCAACGACATCGTTCACCTTCGCAAGACCGCCCGCCGGGGCGACGGAACGTCTGTCCGCCACAGACCGTGCGTCCGAGCCTCCCGCGCGAGTCTACGCTCCGCCTGTGCAGGCGCCGCTCGATGTGGCCCGGCTCAGTGAAGAAGTCTACCGGCACACACAGCGCAAGATTCGCATCGACCGCGAACGGCGCGGGATCTCGGGATAAACGAACATGAAGCAGCGCGCGACAGCCTACGTTGAAGCTCTTATGGGCACCTTCATTCGCCAGAGGGCCGAAGTGATCTTCAACCCGGCGGAATACTCGCTCGAAAAGGGCAACCAGTTCGCGGGTACGCCCCTGCCTGGCTTGTCGAATCCAATCATGTCGTTCGTGAACGGCAATGCCGACGTGCTGACCATGGACCTGCTCTTCGACACCTATACGGACCGGCAGTCCTCAGACGTCCGGCTGGAGACGGACAAGATCGCGCGGCTGTTGGATATCGATCCCGAGATCCACGCCCCGCCTCCGGTGCGCTTCGTGTGGGGCCCCGTCAGCTTCAAAGCTGTCATCGAACGCCTCTCGCAGCGCTTCACGATGTTCCGTGAGGATGGCGTCCCAGTACGAGCCACGCTCAACGTCACGTTCAAAGAGTACAAGACCATCGAAGAGCAGCTCAACGAGAAACCGAACCAATCTTCGGATTGGACCAAGCGCCGTGTGCTGACCCAGCAAGACACCCTCAGCCTGATCGCGGCGGTGGAATACGGCGACCCCGCGTTGTGGCGCGCCATCGCGGACGAGAACGATATCGATAATCCCAGACTGCTTGAAGCCGGCCGGGAGATCCGGCTGCCCCCTTTAAGGTAACGGCATGACATTGGTTATCCAGCAAATCGAAAAGGCTCGGGCCAACTTCTATGCGCCGGCATTCAACGTCGTCGTCTCGAAGCAAAGCCTGGTTCAGGACTTGCATCTGGAAGTCGCCAGCGTCCAGGTGGACAGCGTGCTGGAAGGGGCCGCCCGCTTTTCGTTTGTGATCAACAACAGTTTTGACATCAGCCAGCACGACTTCCTTAGGATCGGCGGCAAGACTCTGCCGGAGTTCTTTGCCTTCGGCTCGCCGGTCGAGATCTACATGGGTTACGGCGACCGCAGCAAGCTGGACCTGATGATCACCGGAGTTCTGACTGAGCTGAGCACCAGTTTCCCGTCCTCCGGCCTTCCGCAACTCACGCTCAGTGGCTATGACAACTCGTACTGCCTCACCAAGGGGACCAAGTCCAAGAACTGGGAGAACAAGAAAGACAGCGATGTGGTACGCGAGATCGCGAACGATTACAACCTGACTCCGAAAGTGGATGATACCCAGGCCGTCCAGCCCAAGATCGAAAGGAGCCAGGAAAGCGCCGCGCAGTTTATTACCAAACTCGCGAATCGTAACGGCTTCGAGTTCTTCGTGGTCAAGAAGGAACTGGTCTTCCGCAAACCGGCCAACGATCAGAAGGGTGTAATCGAACTGGCTTGGGGACGCGGCTTAGTGAGCTTCTCACCCGAGATCAACTTGAGCGAACAAGTGACGCAAGTTGAGGTGCACGGGTGGAACGTCCAGACCAAGAGCCCGATCGTCGGCAAGGCCAGGAAAGGCGATGAGCCGGGCCGCGATGCGTCCCGCGATAGCGGCAAATCACGGGCCAGCGGCGCGGAGTATTTGCAAAAAGTGTGCCGCGACAGCGAAGCCACGTTGCGCGTGCGGGAACCTGTGTTCAGCCAGCAGGAAGCGGATCAGCGCGCCCGCGCCATCCTCAAACGCCGCGCCGAGGGCTTCGTGGGTGGCCGCGGCGAGAGCATCGGCATCCCCGATATCCGAGCCAACGTCAACGTGTCGTTAAAGGGACTGGGAGATTTCTTCGACACGACGCTCTATGTTCATCAAGCCACGCACACCGTGGATACTTCCGGCTACCGGACCACCTTCGAAGTCAAGGACACCACCATATGAGCGGACAACTTTTCGAAGTGGATCCAGCCGGCGCGCTGGAGCCCGGGCTGTTGCGCGGCGTTTCTGTGGCCGTGGTTGCGCAGAATAAAGATCCGGAGGGTCTGGGGCGCGTCAAGATTCGCTTCCCCTGGCGCGAAAATCCCGATGAAAGTTATTGGGCCCGGATGGCCGTGCCGATGGCCGGGAAAGGACGCGGCACTTGGTTTCTGCCGGAAGTGGGCGACGAAGTCCTGGTCGCTTGCGAGGCCAATCGGGTGGAGCATCCTTATGTGCTGGGCTGCCTGTGGAACGGAAAAGATCCTCCTCCGGAGACGAACTCGGACGGCAAGAACGACATCCGCATGATCCACTCGCGCAGCGGTCACGAGATCGTCTTCGATGACGGCGCGCAGGGACGAATCGACATTCATCTCAAGGACAGCAAGCGCACGGTGCGCCTGGATCAGGACGGCATTCGGATCAGCGACGACAGCGGGAACCAGATCGAGATCCAATCCAGCCCCGGGTCCATCAGCATGAAGAGCAACACCTCGATCTCGATTGAGTCGAAAACGATCAGCATCAAGGCCGATGCCTCGATGACGCTGCAGGCCTCCGGAACCCTGACGATTCAGGGCAGCCTGGTGAAGATCAATTAGGAGACAGGAGGAACGATGGGACAACCGGCAGCGCGGATACTTGATCAGACCAGCCACGGAACTCCGCTGGGTCCGGGGCCGGGTAGCGTCAACGTTCTGATCGGCGGGTTGCCAGCGTGGCGCGCGACGGCCGATTTCCACGCCTGCCCGCTATTTAACGGGCTGGTTCCGCATGTGGGCGGAGTGGTCGCGGTGGGAAGTCCGACAGTATTGATCAACAATCTGCCGGCGGCGCGGCAAGGCGATTTCGTGGCCGAGGCGCCGCCCAATTCGATTCTGCTGGGTGAAGTAACGGTGTTGATCGGGTGAAAGTCGAGACGGAATGCTAGACCCCAAGAGTTATCTCGGGCGTGGATGGAGCTTCCCGGTCCGTGTGGATCAGAAGGAATCCGTCATTCAGCTTTCCGAGTACGATCAGGACGTCCGCGAGTCAATCTGGATCATTCTATCCACCGCCAAAGGCGAGCGGGTCATGCGGCCGAACTTTGGGTGCGGGATTCACGATCTGGTTTTTGAAGTCATCAATGCCACCACGCTAGCGGAAATCGAAAACAACGTACGGCAAGCGTTAGCGACGTTCGAACCGCGCATCGACGTCGTAAAGGTCAGCGCCTTGTCCACTGGAGTGACGGACGGCAAGTTGCGCATCTCGCTCGACTACCAGATCCGGGGCACCAACAACCTTCTGAACCTGGTTTATCCGTTCTACGTTCGGGAGCGTGGCTAGCCGTGATTCCCGCGCCTTCCATCGACGCCCGCCGCGCTGAAAGCTTGTTCCAGGAGCTTCGCAGCTATGCGCCGCACTACACCTCCGAATTGGATTTGTCGGATGAGCAGAGTGCCGGCGTCGCGCTCATGAAAGTTTTCGC
>JBGPSX010000077.1:0-11887 GCA_041490325.1 Bryobacteraceae bacterium
GGGGAGGCTGTAAGTGGGATTCCTCGCGCCCTGGTTCCTGGCCGGACTGGCGGCCGTTGGACTTCCGTTGTGGATCCACCTGCTCCGCCAGTACCGCAGTACGCCGCATCCTTTCAGCTCGCTGATGTTCTTCGAGAAGCGCACGCAAAGTTCCATTAAGCATCGCCGCCTGCGCTACCTGATGCTGCTTTCGCTCCGCGTCGCATTGCTAATCCTGATGGCGCTGGCGTTCGCGAATCCTTTTGTGAGCCGAACCGCGGCCAGCGGAGGCGGACGCAAGTTGCTGGTCATTGGAGTCGACAATTCTTTCAGCATGCGCTATGGCGACCACTTCGCGCGCGCGAAACAGCAAGCCCTGGATGCGGTATCGAACCTCCGCCCGGGCGAACACGGCCAAGTTCTCGCCATCGGATCGCGCGTTCATTTCATGACCCAACAGGTGGAGGATGCCGACCAGCTCAAAGCCGCCATCCAATCCATTCAGCCCTCCGACGAACGCAGCTCCTATGGCGAATTCGCGCACGCCTTGCGAACCATCGCGCAGTCCGCTCGCATACCGCTCGAGGTGCATCTTGTGAGCGACCTGCAGAAGTCATCGCTCCCGCCCGCGTTCGCCGACCTGCGCCTCGCGCCCGACACGAAGCTCATCTTTCACTCGGTGGCTGACCGCAAGGAGCCGAACTGGTTGGTGGAAAGCGTTACGGCGCCCGCCAAAATCTACGACCCGAAGAAAGTACGGGTTCGCGCAGTCATCGCGAGCGTCGGCGCAGACGCCTCGAAGCGCACCGTTTCACTGGCGCTGGATGGCAAAGTGCTGGAGTCGAAACAGGTGGATGTGCCCGCCACGGGCCGGACGTCCGTGGAATTCCTGTCGCTCGAATCGCCGCACGGTTTCCATAAAGCCGAGATCCGCATCGAGCCGGGTGACTCGCTGCGCGAAGACGATAGCTTTTCGTTCGCAGTCGAGCGCGCCGATCCGCATCCGGTCTTGTTTCTGCACGCAGCGGGACAAAATCGTGACGAATTGTACTACCGCGCAGCGCTTGAGTCCGTCTCAGAAGCAGGCTTCGTGCTGGAGCCGCTCGCCGTGCAGCAGGCCGTCAATCAATCTTTTTCTAAATACGCTTTGGTTGTCCTATCGGATGTCAACGCGCTTCCGCCCGGTCTCGAAAGCGGACTCCGAAGTTACGTGAACGCCGGCGGTTCTCTGCTGGTTGCGCTAGGACCTTCCTCCGCCGCGCTGACCCATGTTCCCGTATCAGGCGAACCGATCCAAGGCTCCAGCTACGCCGCCCGCGATGGCGATCGCTTCCAGACCATCGCCAAAGCCGATGCCGAGCATCCTGCATTACGCCGCGCGAACAAGCTGGATGGCGTGCAGTTCTATCAGGTCATTCGAGTGGATCCGGCACAGTCGCGGGTCATCGCGCGTCTAACCAACCAGATGCCGGTGCTGCTCGAAAAGCAAGTCGGCGAAGGCCGCGTTCTAGTGTTTGCTTCGACCTTCGATAACATCTCGAACGATTTTCCGTTGCATGCCTCGTTCGTCCCGTTCGTCGAGGAGACGGCCCGCTACCTCGGCGGCCAGCAGGATCGCTCCACCAGCGTGGCGGTAGATTCCTATGTCGAGCTTCGGTCGGCCAGAGACCAGGGCGCCTCGGTGGAAGTGATCGATCCCGACGGCAAGCACCCTCTTTCGCTGAAGGAAGCCACCACCGTTCCATCCATCCAGTTGACCCGCGAGGGCTTCTACGAAATTCATCGCACCAACGGCCGCCAGGAAATGGTGGCCGTGCACGCCGACCGGCTGGAATCCGACCTCACGCCGGTTCCTCAAGAGACGCTCGATCTTTGGCACAATACCGGCCGCAGCGTCGAGACCACCACCAACGCCGACGGCTCCGAGAGCCAGGCCCGGCCCTGGAGTCTGTGGCGCTACGTTTTACTGTTGGTCCTGATTACCGCCATAATTGAATCAGTGTTCGCCAGCCGATACTTATCGGTAGAGAAGGAGGCAGCGTAGATGAACGCCCTCGATCAGCTCAATGCCTATTTGCATCGCCTGGAAGGCCGGCTGCGGCTCCTGGCGTTTTCGAAAGGCACGTCGCTCGTCACCGTTTCGGCGCTTCTGGTGACGGTGTTCCTGGTCTGGATCATTAATCGGTACGCCTTCTCGCCGGCCAGCCTGCTGACGGCGCGCATTCTTCTGTTTCTTTCTGTCGCCACAGCCATCGCGTTTGGCCTGGTGATTCCTCTGCTTCGAATGAATCGCCGCAACGCCGCGCGGCGCGCTGAAAGCAGCTTTCCCGATTTCCAGCAACGGCTGCTGACCCTGGCCGAGAAACCGAACGCCTCGGATCCATTCGTTCAACTGCTCGCCGGCGATGCCATGCGCGTGGCGCAAAATAGCCAACCCGATCGGGTTGCTCCTACCGGGCCGATTCTCGGTTTTCTCACTTCGGCTGGTCTCGCCGTGGCTGTGTTGCTGTGGCTGATCTTGGCCGGACCCGGTTACCTCGGCTATGGAACGTCGCTGCTTTGGGCCGGCGCGCCGCGAACCAATTCCACTCATGGATTTTACGACATCGTTGTCACGCCGGGCGATCGCACCGTTCGCCGCAAGGCCGATCAACTGGTCACCGCGCAACTCATCGGTTTCGATTCGCATAAGGTCCGGCTCTTCGCGCAATATCGTGGCGCATCGAAATGGGAACCCGTGGACATGCTGCCTTCGCCGGGCGCTTCAACATATGAGTTTCTGTTCAACGGCTTGCCGGATAACGTCGAGTATTACGTCGAGTCGGGTGCGGTTCACTCGAAACACTACACGCTGCGCGTGATCGATCTGCCCGCTATCAAGAAAATGCGCGTGACCTACCATTACCCCGGCTGGACCGGTATGAAGGACTCGGTCGAAGATCCGGGTGGCGATCTGCGCGCGGTGGAAGGCACCGAAGCTGAGGTGGCCATACAAACCGATCGGCCGCTCGCCAAGGGCGTCCTGATGCTCAACGGCGATCAGCAGATCGATCTGAAACCCGGTGAAGGGAATTGGCTTACCGCCAGCGTGAAGATCGAGAAGGACGGCATGTATCACATCGCCGCCATCGAACAGGGCGAGAACGTCCGCATGACCGAGGATTTCTTCATCGAGCCGCGCAAGGACTCGGCTCCGACGGTGAAGATCACACGTCCCGGCCGCGATGCGAAGGTGAATCCCATTGAAGAAGTCACGATCGCGGTCAACGCCGAAGACGATTTTGCGCTGAGCGACATGAGCCTGCATTACTCCGTCAACGGCGGCGCCGAAAAAGTAGTTCCGATGCTCGGACAAAAGGGCGCGAAGACGGCCGAGGGCAAGCAGGTCATCACGCTGGAAGATTACAAGCTTTCTCCCGGCGATCTGGTGAGCGTTTATGCCACCGCTAAGGATGCACGCAACACCACCAAGACCGACATGTACTTCATCCAGGCCGAACCCTTCGAGCGAAATTATTCTCAATCGCAAGAAGCCGGCGGCGCCGGAATGAGCGGAGACCAGGAAGATCAGAGCCAGATCTCGCAACGCCAGAAGGACCTCATTGCAGCCACCTGGAACGAACTGAAGAACGGGGCGAAGAGTCCCAAAGATTCGGCCGAAAACGCCAAGTTCCTGGCCGATCTCGAAGAGAAACTAGCGCTACAGGCCAAGTCGCTCGCGGATCGCATGAAAGCGCGCCAGTTGGCCGACGCCAATCCGCAGTTCAAGAGCTTTACGCAGGACATGGAAGCGGCCTCCAAGGCCATGCTCGAGTCGGCGCAAAAGATTCGAACGCAGAAGTGGCAGGATGCTCTTGGTCCTGAACAGCAAGGCCTGCAACACGCGCTACGCGCCGAAGCTACCTTCCGCGATATTCAAGTGGCGTTCGGAAGCCGGGGCGGCGGTGCGGGCGGCGGAGGCAGCATGGGCCGTGATCTGGAAAACCTGGCCGACCTCGAGCTCGACCGCGAAAAGAATCAGTACGAGACCGGTCGGCAATCCGCCAGCGACCAGCGTTCGAAGGAGATCGACACGGCTCTTCAAAAATTGGCCGAGCTCGCGCGACGCCAGCAAGAACTGGCTGCGAAGAAAGATCAGCAGCAGCCGTTCCGCCAACGCTGGGAGCAGGAGATGCTGCGCCGCGAAGCCGAAGAGCTGAAGCGCCAAATGGAACAAATGCAGCGCGGCGATTCGTCACAGCAATCCAATTCCGATCAGCAGGGTCAGTCCAACGGACAGTCCGGCAAGTCACAGCAGAATTCGGGCCGAACCGGTTCCACTGCCGACCCGCGCATGCAACAGGCCCTCGATCGGCTCACGCGCGCCACCGAAGACATGCGCAACTCCGAGAATCCGCAGAACGGCAGTCCGGAACAGGGCAATGCCGGACAGCGCCGCGCCGCCGAACGCCTGCAGGAAGCTCGCGACCTGTTGAACGGCATGCAGCACCAGAATGCGTCGCAATCCATCGACGGGATGGCGCGCCAGGCCAGCCAATTGGCCGAGCATCAGGCCGACTTCCAGAATCGTCTGCGCCAGATGGTCAGCGGTCCCGGGCAAACGCAGCAACAGGCCAATCAGTTAGGTGCGGAAAAAGATCAGATGGCCGAGCAGCTCAAGAAGCTTCAGAAGGATATGGCCGACGCGTCACGCAGCCTGGCCGGCGCGCAGAATCCGGTTTCCACGAAACTCCGCGACGCGCTGGCTGAATCGCAGCAGCGCGAGCTCGAGCTGCACATGCGGCAACACGCCCAGTGGATTCGTCAGGGTTACGGGGCTCAGGTATGGCCGCGCGAATCCAGCGTGACTTTGGGACTCAACGATCTGCGCGACAAGTTGCAGCAGGCGCAAGCCGCCATGGGCCAGCCGGGTCAGCCCGGCAAGACTCCCGGCGCAGGCGACAAGGGCGATTACGAGAAGGCGCTGGCTCAGGTAGAGTCGCTGCGCAACAAAATGCAGCAGATGGCGCAGGCGCAAGGGCGTGGCAAGCAGGCCGGAAAACAACAGAACGGCAATGGTCAGCAACAACCGGGCCAGCAGCCCGGTCAACCCGGACAGTCGCAAGCCGGGCAATCTCAGTCTGGTCAGGGTCAATCCGGAGGACAAGGCCAGCAGCCTGGTCAACAACCCGGCCAGCCAGGACAGAACGGATCGCAATCCAACGGCGGCGGTCAGCCGAATGGCGCCAACGGTGCGCGCAACGGATCCTACCAACCCTACGGCGGCGGCGGACCGGTTGATCCGCACAACGGCCAAATCGGAATGGAGCAAGGCTATCGCGAATCCCTGCGCGACCTCAACCAAATGCGCGATTTCATCCGCCAGCATCCTGAGCTAGCCGGCGACTACCAGCAGCTCATGCACGCGCTGAATCCGGTATTTCAAAACGATGGCGAACTCTCGCAGCGCCTGAGCCGCGAGGTGTTGCCCAGCATGGAGCGCCTGGAACTGGAACTACGCCGCAAGGTCGACGAGAAGAATGCGGACCAAGTCCGAAGCGCCGGCGCCGAAACAATTCCCCCAGGCTACTCCGACAAAGTAGCCGAATACTTCAGAAAATTGAGCAAAGGCAAGTAGCCGGCGTGGCGCACGCACTCTTGCGTGCCGCGTTCGCACTCATGCGAACGCCGCTACTGTCCGGGTCGCAATGAATCCGTGGCCACGATCTGGCTGCCCACAGCCTGCGAAATAATCCGCAGCCCGGTAGTCACGGTAATCTTACTGCTAGGATACAACGTCGTCGACGTCACGACCACGCTCAGGTGCGTCGAGCTGATGACGCTTACCTGCTTCACCAGGATGTCACTGGTTCCGAATCCAACCTGAGTCACTCCATCGACGAAATTCGTATTAACGCCCTGAACGTCGATCACCGTATCCGCCGCGGCCGGAATGTAGCTAGGCGTAATCGTTAATGACGCCGCGGCCGACGTGAATGCCGGCGAGAGCGCCGCGTCGTAGCTGAAGCTGGGCGGCGCTGGCTGCAGAAACAGAGAACTCTGGCCATCCGAGTTGAGCGCCACAATCTTTGCGTTATACCCAGCCGGAGCTTGCGGCGGTACCACCAGCAGCGAACCATCCGGCTGAACCGAGTCCACCAGCGTAGCGTTCAAGCCTTCAAAAAGAATCCGGGTGTCTGCCTGGAGCCCCGTCCCGCTCACGGAAAAGATCCGATTACCGCTCGCATCGAACTTCGACGTAGCTGTCACCGAGTTGATGGAAGGCGGCGCGGTCGTCACCGCCGTGAAAGCGGATGGCAGCACATACAGATCGTCGGGAGTCGAAAACAGCAGATGCTTCGCCCCCGGGCCGGTTCCTAAATTCATCCTCGCCTCCACCACGATGTAAGGCTGTGGCGGCGGGTAAGCACGAAGACCGGTGAGCTGCGCGATTGTTCCCAGCGTGGCGACACTCAGTCCAGGCGTCAGGCTGTTGTTCGATTGCAGCAGCCCCAGTCCGCTGGCGACTAGCGAGACACCCGCGACGGAGCCCAAAGTTACAGGCGCCGGGCTGACATACATGGCCGATTGAAGGATGTATCCATAAGTCCGGACCGACGCGATAGCCTGCGAACTCCGCGGACTCACGTTGAAATCAACTCCGGCCTTCATTTCCCCCGCGGCCACAGGAAGCGCCAGAGCCTGCTGCCAATCCCGCGTTCCACTACCCGAGCCGCTATAGAACTGCGCGCCAAAATTGGTGTTCGGGCTTATGGGAATGCCGTTCGAATCCAGCGGATACCAGATATTGGCATAGGAACCTTCGCCCGAGCTTTGAACCGGCGGCGGCAACGGATGAACGTACACGAAATATTGTCCAGGCGGTATGCCATCGATCTTGTACGTCCCGTCCGGATTCGTCAGTGCGCTGATCGCAGGATTGCTCGGTGAGATCGCGACTACTGAGGCCAGGTTCACCGCGCTCCCGTTCAGCGTCACCCGGCCCCCAATGCTGCCGATAGTCGCTGCATAACTGCTGGTCGGATAGAGCAGGGAAATCGCGGCGATGTCATCAGGGCCGAGTGGCGACGCCTTGCTGGCCGCGCTGGTCCGCAGAGTCGACATCACGCTTGAAGTCAATGTATGCTGCAGCCCCAGCGTGTGCCCAAACTCATGCACCAGCGTTACGAAAAACTGTTCGCCGAAACTGGGAGTCTGGCTCATGTCGCGCCGCACCAGCAACTTTGATCTTGTGATCGGGACATACGGTCCGCCAGCGCCCGTGGTTCGACCCGCGATGCTCTCCGGACCTCCCAGAGCCAAAACGCCAGGCGTAATGTCATCGGAAAAGTCCACGTCGATACTGACGGCGGAATCGATCCTTCCCGCCGGATAAAGCCCGCCATAGGCCAGCTTGAGTTCGGAAGTTCCGACGTTGTTCCAAACCTCGGCCGCCGCCCTTATTTCACTCACCACGGCTTGAAATGAATCGCCCGGATAGAGGGGCGATGGTCCCTGGTCTGAGATATAGAAGGGGACCTTCTTGTTGACCAGCATGCCGAAGTCGAATTTCACCGGCGCACCCACGCCACCGCTGAACAGCATGTAGTAGTAATACGCGGAAGCAGTCCCCGTAAGAGAAACCAATGCCAGCGCGAGTAAACAGAAGCGCGGGACGAGGGCGCGTTTCATCGGACGCCTCGCAGCACATTCTGAACCCGCGCTCTGAGGTCGGGGAGTGACATCTGAATGTCGGAATCGCTGACCAACTGGCCCGACGCGTTCACCATTCTCTCGGTCGAGGCCGCGCGAATCACAACCGGTTGACCGGATGCAGTGGCGCTGACCGAAAACAGTCCTTGCGATAACCCGATCACCTGGGTCAGGCCCGTCTTGCTGGTCCACAGGAACAGAATGTATTCTTGCCCCGGGATCAAAGCCGGCGCTCCGGCGAAGCTCTGCCTCAATCCGGCGCTGACGCCGCCCGGAACCGCCACGTCCCATTGGCTGGCTGCGGTTCCCTTCAGGGTTTCCGACACCTGCACCTGATAATGCGAATAGATCACAGACCCGCGAAAGCCTGTTCCACTCGGCTGCGCCTTGCCACGCACGATCGCGGTTGACTTCTGGATCATATCGTCCAGGCTGAGTTGTTGCAGCGTAGATCCGCGAAGGCCTGCCAGGGAGGCAGTCAAAAGGGCGCAGATAAACACCTTTTGCATGGCTTGAACCTGAATTAGCAAGTCCATCTCCAACTCATACTGATGAAACTAAATGAGATGACTCGGGAATGTCCCGGTTTTGTGTATCCCTTCGACACGACCTGTGGGGCGGCCAATCCTGGTGGTGGTTTGTCACACCCACTCCCTTATGGTCGCGGCTCGGCCAGCGGCATAACCTCGACACCGAGCCGTGACTAGAAGGAGCGGTCCAAAGGAGCGGTCCAAAGGATTCCTTGGTTCTGGACGTTTTATCGCGGCCTAGCTGCTGCCCCGGACCACCAATAGCGGCACTTTTAATTTGTGACGTACAGCATTAATTGTAGTCCCAAACACAATGTCTTTCAAGCCTTTATGCCCGTGCGCTCCCATGACTACCAGGTCCGGCTTGAGCTCCTCGGCATACCGGATGATTTCTTTCTTAGGGTTACGGGAATATCGCACCACCATCTCCACCGACACCTGTTGCTGCGCCAGCTCCGCCGCGATGTCCGCCAGGTACTTAGCCCCAGCTTCTACCTCAGCGGTTGAAGAAAGCGCTCCATACACCTGACTAGTAACATCTTCCTCGACGTGCAACAGGTAAAGCTTCGCATGATGTTGCTTCGCCATGGCCGCCGCGTGGGCAATCGCATCGCGGTCCTTGGGGGTATGATCCAGCGGCACTAGGATGCGCTGGTAGGTCGGGCTGGGGAGATTTGTCGCCACCGCCTGAGGCAGTTCGACGGGTGCGCGGCCGAATCGCCGGAGCCATTGGGGAAGCACAGGCTGGAGAGACATCCATAGCAATAATAGCCCTAGCAATGTCAATACCGATGCAATGCATACCTCAAGCAGCCAGCGATGCTCGGTGGCGCCTGAAACCCACTGCGACACCGCCATGATGACCAGGCGTATGTTGAGTCCCAGGATCACCACCGCCACCGCCCAAGCCAGGATCTTCACCCAGACCTGATTGGCGAAGGCGCCCATCCGCTCCCGGCTGCTGGTGAATTGAATCAGAGGAATCACGGCGAACGGCAATTGCATGCTCAGGATCACCTGGCTCAGGATTAACAGCGAATACGTCCCGCGCTCGCCGGCGATATAAATCGTCAATGCAGCGGGAATGATCGCCATGGTGCGCGTCATGAGGCGCCGGAGCCACGGACGCATGCGGAAGTTGAGAAAACCTTCCATCACAATTTGCCCGGCCATGGTGCCGGTGAGCGTGGACGACTGTCCGGAGCACAGCAGCGCGGCCGCGAACAGTCCGCCCGCCATGGTCGCGCCCAAAAGCGGCGAAAGCAGCAGGTGGGCCTGTTGAATCTCTGTCACCACCACGCCCTTCTTGAAGAACACAGCCGCGGCTAAAACCAATATCGCAACGTTCACGAACAGCGCACCGTTCAAGGCAATCGTAGAATCGATCAGGTTGAACCGGCAGGCCATCTTCTTCGCGGCCTCGCTCTTTCCGATTTGCCGCGTCTGCACCAGAGCCGAATGCAGATACAGGTTATGCGGCATCACGGTGGCGCCCAGGATGCCGATTGCGACATACAAGCTCTGATCCGTCAGACGCGGCACGATCCCGCGCGCCACCTCCGAGAAAATCGGCGTAGCCCACCAGATCTCGATCGCGAAGCACCCAGCAATCACCGCGATCAGCGACAGGATGAAGGCTTCGATCACCCGGATTCCAAGCCGCGTGAAGAGCAGCAGCAGCAGTGTGTCGGCGGCGGTGAGCAGCACTCCGGTGAACAGCGGAATGTGAAACAGCAGGTTCAGCGCAATCGCGGCGCCCAAGACTTCCGCCAGATCGCAGGCCGCAATCGCGATTTCACACAGCACCCATAGCGCGTAGGAAACTGCTCTTGGATAGGATTCGCGGCAAGCTTGCGCGAGATCGCGCTGCGATACGATGCCCAGCCGCGCGCTCAGGGTCTGCAGCAGGATCGCCATCAGGTTCGACAGCACCAGCACCCACAGAAGCTGATAGCCGAATCGCGCTCCGCCTTCTAAATCCGTAGCCCAGTTGCCCGGATCCATGTAGCCGACGCTGACCAGATAGGCCGGTCCAGCGAACGCGAACATTCGCCGCCACAGGGAAGGTTGAGCGGTGCTGACGGTGGAGTGTACTTCGGGTAAAGAAGCGTTGACTGTGGTTGTCCCCGACAAGTTAACTATAGTTTACAGGCTTTGTCCGCCAGTTACAACACTCGGCTGTTTCCAAGCACTTGTGGTGGTTTTCGGCCAACAGCTACTCTGAGATTCTTGTGCAACTGCATGAAATTACAGGGACTATGCGTTGGTTGGCGGATTGCCTTTGGAAGAGCGGAAGTCGGCTATATGAAACGCATTCTTCTTTCTCTCATGTTGGTAAGCGCTTGGGCGGCCGGTTCATTACGCGCCGACGACGAAGAGCCGCAATACGAAACAGGCCGCGCAGTGGCGCGTATTAGCGTCCTCAACGGAGACGTCTCGGTTCGCCGCGGCGATTCTGGGGACGTCATCGCCGCCGCGCTGAACGCTCCGCTGATGGCGGACGATCGGTTGCTCACCAGTTCTTCCGCCCGCGCCGAGGTCCAGTTGGATCACGGCAACATCATCCGCATCGGCCCCAATTCCGAGGTTCGATTCGCGGGACTCGACATCAAAGGTTTTCAATTGCAGATCGCCGCTGGCACGGTGACTTACCGCGTCCTTCGACCCAGCCAGGCTCAAGCCGAACTCGATACGCCCAGCGTCGCATTGCGTCCGCGGCGGCAAGGGATATATCGCATCGACGTGCGCGAGGACGGAACTTCTCAAATCACGGTCCGCGCGGGGGAAGCTGAGATCGACAGTTCGAATGGAAGCGAGATGCTGGAAGCCGGTCAAACAATGAACGCGCGCGGCACGGCCGCCGATCCTGAATTTCAGATCGTGCAGGCCGTTCCTCCGGATAATTTCGATCGTTGGAACGAAGACCGCGACCGGTATCTGGAGCGATCGCAGAGCTATCAGCACGTGAGCCCGGATGTCTCTGGCGCCGAGGATCTGGATCAATACGGCGAATGGACCAACGATCCCACCTATGGATCGGTGTGGACTCCCAGAGTTGCCGAGGATTGGGCGCCCTATCGCGACGGCCGCTGGGTTTGGGAAGACTACTATGGATGGACCTGGGTCAGTTACGATCCCTGGGGCTGGGCGCCGTATCACTACGGCCGCTGGTTCCATGGCGGACGCGGCTGGGCTTGGTGGCCTGGAGCTGCTTACGGCCGGCATTACTGGTCGCCCGCGTTGGTTGGCTTCTTCGGTTTCGGCGGAGGCGGCGGTATTGGTTTCGGTTTCGGCAATGTCGGATGGTGTCCACTGGCGCCGTTTGAAGTGTTCCATCCCTGGTACGGCCGTGGATTCTACGGCGGTTATCGGAACGGCTTCTTCGGCGGCCGGACCACCATCGTCAACAACGTGAATATCATCAACACGTATCGCAACGCAGGATTCCGGGGCGGCATTACCGGAGTGCGTGCCGGCGATTTCGGCCGTCACGGCCAGTTCATGGCGCTGAATCACGATCAGATCCGTGGCGCCGGGCAAGTACGCGGCGCGCTTCCGGTATCGCCCGATCGAGCCAGTTTGCGCTTCAGCGATCGCGCATCCAGCGGCAATTTCCGGCAGCATGATAATCAGAATTTCGCTCAACGCAGTCAAGCGCCGCGCGTCGAACATTTTTCGTTCGATCA
>JBGPSX010000078.1:0-11821 GCA_041490325.1 Bryobacteraceae bacterium
GACTCCTGCCATCCACGGACCACTACTTTTCCGCCCTTCGAATCCAGCGCGATGATGAGCCGCTCAGGAGTGACGGCGTACGCAATCTCTTTGAGCAGCGGCCGATCGAAAGCCGCTGTTCCCACGATGACGCGATGAGCGCCCTGTTCGATCACCTTGCGCGCGCGTTCCACTGACCGGACCCCTCCGCCCACTCGAGTAACTGCACGAGACGCCACCAGTTCCACTAACTCGTCATTGCAGCCCGAGCCCATGGCGGCGTCGAGATCGATGACCTGAATCTGCGGGAATGCCTGGAACTTCTCCAGCATCTCGAGCGGGGCCTCCGCCTCGAGCGCTTTCTCGCGGCCTTGCACGAGCTGCACCACTTTGCCGCCCATAAGGTCGATGCATGGAATGATCACACGCGTGGCCTCACCGGAACGTGGTACCGGTCGAGAAAGTCTTTGAGATCTCCAACGGTGTACGTCCCGAAGTGAAAGATCGACGCGGCCAGCGCGGCGTCGGCTTGCCCCGCGGTCAGCACTTCGACGAAGTCTTCCGGCTTCCCCGCCCCACCCGATGCGATGACGGGGATATGCGTGGCCTCGGACACGGCGCGGGTCAGCTTGCAATCGAACCCGTGCTGGACACCATCGGTATCCATGGATGTGAGCAGAATCTCGCCCGCGCCAAGCGCCTCGCCTTGCTGCGCCCATGCGATAGCATCGATGTGTTCGTCGTCGCGGCCGCCGCGTGTGAAAACGTTCCAGCCATTGGTAAAATTCCGCCGGGCATCGATGGCGAGCACCACCGCCTGCGCGCCGAATTCTTCGCTTAATTCGTTGATCAAGGCTGGCCGCCGGACAGCCGCGGTGTTGACGCTCACCTTGTCCGCGCCGGACAACAGGATATTGCGCGCGTCCGCAACGGACCGGATTCCACCACCCACCGTTAGCGGAATAAAGACCTGCCGGGCCGTTCGCGCCACGAGATCCGCCATGGTTTCGCGAGCATCGCTGGACGCCGTGATATCCAGAAACACCAATTCATCGGCGCCCTGATCGTTGTAGCGGGCGGCGAGTTCCACCGGATCGCCCGCGTCACGCAGGCCGACAAAATTCACACCCTTGACCACGCGGCCGCCGGTGACGTCGAGACAGGGAATAATGCGCTTGGCCAACATCGACTTACAACTCAACGAAATTGCGGACGATGGCTAGGCCGATCGGTCCGGATTTTTCGGGATGAAATTGGACGCCGTACATATTGTTCGATTCGAGCACGGCCGTGTACTCCACTGAGTAGTTACAAGTCGCGGCAGTGGCCTGATTCACCGGCGCATAGTAACTGTGCGCGAAGTATAAGTACGGTGACGGCGGGAGCGCATGCAGCAGTTTCGACCCGTTGCGCGGTTCGATCTCGTTCCAACCCATGTGCGGAACACGCGCCGAGGCCGGAAAGCGGCGGATATCACCGCGAAAAATGCCGAGCCCGCACACATCCGGCGCCTCTTCGCTCTTGTTGAACAGCGCCTGAAGACCGAGACAGATGCCGAGGAACGGGACGCCGGCCTGGATGCGATCGAGCAGCACTTCGCGAACCTGCATTTGATCCAGCGCGCGCATCATCTGCCCGAAGTGGCCGACGCCAGGCAGTACGATTTTGCTGGCGCCGAACAGTCCCGCGGCATCGCGAACCAGTTCGTACTCGGCGCCAATCTCAGCCAGCGTGTTCTGGACGGAACGAAGATTCCCGGCGCCGTAATCGAGGATGGTGATCATAGCAGTCCTTTAGTGGACGGAAGCTGATCTTTAAGCTGCTTGTCTTTCGAACAGGCATAACGCAACGCGCGCGCGAAGCACTTGAAAACCGCTTCGATCTTGTGATGGTTCGATCGGCCGTACAACACCTTGACGTGCAGGTTCGCGCCGGCGTGATTGACGAAGCCACCGAAGAAGTCTTCCACAAGTTCGGACTGAAGGTCGCCCACCAGCCGCACTTTCACCTTGTCCTCATAAACCAGCGCGGGCCTTCCGCTGAGATCCAGCGCGGCCACCGCCAGTGTTTCATCCATCGTCATCACGAAGTATCCGGCGCGATTGATACCCTTGCGATCCCCGAGCGCCTTCGAGAAGAGCTGGCCCAAAACGATCCCGGCATCTTCCACGGTGTGATGCTGGTCGACATCCAGATCACCGGTGGCTTTCAGCTTGAGATCGAAACCGCCATGTTTTGTGAACAGCTCCAGCATGTGGTCGAAAAATCGAATGCCCGTGGATACTTCATACCGGCCGCGCCCGTCGACCTTGAGCGACCCACGAATTTGAGTCTCTTTCGTATTGCGCTCGACGTTAGCCGATCTCATTAATGTCTCCCAGCACCTGGATAGCGCCCTCGCGCTGGAACAGGTCCAGCAATTCGGCGTAGCGCGCGTTCGAAGGAGGAGCGATTCCGATGAACGGCACATTGGCCGCACGGGCACAGCGCGCGTCGTCCACGGTATCGCCAACGTACAGCAGTTTCTTCTCCGGCCGCAGCGCCGCGATCTTGAGCAATCCGTCCGGCGCCGGCTTCTCGTGTTCGACATCGTTCGCCGTCACCACCAGAAAGCGATCTCGCAGCTTTTCGCGCGTCAACGTAACTTCCACTTCCTTGTCGGTACGCCCGGTATAGATCGCCAGCTCGAATTTCTGGCCGAGCCGGTCCAGCAAGCCGTCACGCGGAAGCCAGCGCTCGCGGTTTACCATGCCTTCATCGAAGAACAGGTAGTTGAAGTAATCGACCACAGTTGTGTATGGCACTTCCGTACCAAGATCGCTACAGATCTTCTGCGACAGCGCCCAATCGTTGTTCCAGCCGCCTCGATTCTTGTAGTCTTGAATCGCGTCGCGCGAAATGATCTTGCTGGTGAAATGCTCCACGGTGCGAACGATGGTCTCGCGATAAGACTCCGTCACATCCACCAGGACGCCGTCCATGTCGAAGACCAGAACCTGCGCCTGCGCTGTCACCAAAGCTGCTCCAGTTCGGCGAGAAAGCGACGGACTTGCTCGCGCGTGCCGACCGTCACTCGTACGCAGCCGGCGATCTCGTAACTGCGGTCACGGACCAAAACGCCCCGGCGCCGCAGGTCGTCACGAATTGCAATGGCGCGACTGCCCGCTTCAAAGAGCACGAAGTTGGCTTTGCTTTCGTAGTAGTTGATGCCGAGCTTTTCGAAGCCGACATACAGAAGCTCGCGCGCAGCCAACACCTCGGTCACGTATTTCTCAACATACATTCTGTCCTGAATAGCCGCGCGGGCGGCCAGCACTGCAACGCTGTTCACGCTGTAGGGCGATTGCGCTTTGTGCAGGAACTCCACGTTCCCCGATTGAGAGAACAAGCAACCGAGACGCATGGCGGCCATGCCGTAGACCTTCGAGAACGTACGGCTCACGAACAGATTCGGATAATCGTTGAGCAGCGGCAGCGCAGTGACGCCGCAGAATTCGTAGTAGGCCTCATCGATGAGGACTGCGGCGTTGGTGGCCTTGTCCAGAATCCGCTCAATGCCGGCGCGCGAGGTTCCAGTTCCAGTCGGATTATTCGGATTGGCGATCAGGATTGCGCGCGTCGAAGGGCGGATCGCCGTCAGCAGCTCATCCAATGGGAATGCCAGCTTCTCGGCGCGATACGGGATTTCGCGTATCGTTGCGCCGGCTACTTCGGCGTAGAAGCGGTACATGGCGTAGGAAGGCTGAAGCATCAGCACCTCATCGCCATCGTCAACATACGTGTTGATCAAGACTTGAATAGCTTCATCTGTTCCGTTGCTGAGAATAAAATCGTCGGGCTCGACGCCGAAAAACTCGCCCAGCTCCTGCTTGGCCTGGCCGTACTCCGGATAAATCGCAAGCACCTCTTCGGTCAAATGATCACGAAGATACTCGATCACATGGGGCGATGCGCCAACGGTGTTCTCGTTGAAGTCGAGCCTCAACTTATCGGCCCGGCCCCCCGTCGGCGGCGAATACGGCGCCATGTTGAGAACCGCCTCGCGCGGCTGCAGCACGCCCGGTGGAAGATCAAGCTTTCTACCGTTCAAGACGAACCTCCACGGAGCGCGCGTGCCCTTCCAGTCCCTCTGCGCGAGCCAGCGTGGTGATCGCCGGCGCGAGTTGCTTCAAGCCGTCCGCAGTCAATTCCTGGACCGAGATGACCTTGACGAAGTCGGCCGGAGAGAGCCCACCGCGAAGCCGCGCGGCGCCGGACGTCGGAAGAACGTGGTTAGGGCCGGATGCATAATCGCCCGCTGCTTCCGGACTGCTGGGTCCGAGAAACACGCTGCCTGCGTGCTGAATTCTTCCGAGCAGGCTCTCGTCGTACATCGCGAGATGCTCCGGAGCCAGGCGATTCGACGCCTCGATCGCGGCATCGACGGACGGGCACAGGATCACGGCGCTGTTGTTGCGGATCGCCTCGCACGCCACTGCCGCAGTGGGAAGCGTCTCCAGTTGACGAGCGACTTCCAGCACTACCTGCTCGGCCAGGCTCTGCGAAGTGGTCAGCAGAATAGAGGAAGCTTCGACGTCGTGCTCAGCCTGCGCCAGCATGTCGGCGGCCACATGACGCGGGTTGGCTTCTTCGGCGATGATCACGATCTCAGTCGGACCGGCGACAAAGTCTATACCTACTTCGCCCGCCAGCAACTTTTTCGCGGCAGTGACGTAGACGTTGCCGGGGCCGACGATGCGGTCGACCTTGGGTATGGTCGCGGTACCGAATGCCAGCGCCGCGACGGCCTGCGCGCCACCGACACGAAACACATTCGTGACGCCGAGAAACTTCGCCGTCACCAGGATCTCGGCACTCGGGCGCGGCGACGTGATGCAGATCGTTTTCACGCCGGCCACTTGCGCCGGAATCACGGTCATCAAAAGCGTGGATGGCAAAGGATAGCGCCCGGCCGGAATGTAGGCGCCCATCGATTCCAGTGGCCGGACGATGTGCCCCAGCCGGCGGCCATCGGCGAAATTCATCCAGGTTTCAGTGGGAAGCTCGATTTCCGCATATTCGCGAATATTCTTTGCGGCCATTTGGAGGGCCGACCTGAATTCGTGAGAAACGCTGGCCTCCGCCGCGCGCCACTCTGATTCCGGGATGGTCAGGCTATTACCTACGAGACCGTCAAACTTGCGGGCATATTCGAGCACGGCCTCATCGCCGCGTTCTCGAACGGCCTCGAGAATCGGCGCCACCGTCTGCTCGGCGTCCGCCAGCCGAACCGCCTTGCGGGTAATGAACGCTTGCGCCTGATCGAGAGGAACGATTCGCAGCATGGGTTACATCACGATCTTGTTGAGAGGATACTCGACGATGCCCTGCCCGCCGGCTTCTTTGAGACGCGGGATGATGTTGCGCACCGTGATTTCCTCAAGGATGGTGTGAACCGCGACCCATTCGTCATCGCTGAGCGTTGAAATCGTTGGCTTCTTGAGAGCCGGCAGGATGCCGAGGACCGCCTGCAGACACTCTTTGCGCACATTCAGGATCAGCCCCACTTTGCCGAGCGCATTGATGGCGCCATCGAGCAGCATACGGATGTCTTCGATTTTGCGGCGCTTCCATGCATCGCCCCAGGAATCGACATTGGAGATCAACTGCGTATTCGACTCGAGCACCGTTTCGATGATGCGCAGCTTGTTGGCGCGCAGCGAGGATCCTGTCTCCGTTACTTCGACGATGGCGTCGGCCAGCACCGGCGGTTTCACTTCAGTGGCGCCCCAACTGAACTCGACCTTCGCTTTGACGCCATTCTTGGCCAGGTAACGTTTGGTGGTGGCGACCAGCTCGGTGGCAATGATCTTGCCTTCCAGATCCTTCACACTTTGAAACGTCGACGATTCGGGCGCCGCCAGCACCCAGCGCACTTTACCGAAGCTTTGCTTGGCATAAATCAGATCGGCGACCGCGTGAACCTTGGCTTCGCTCTCCTCGATCCAGTCGCGGCCGGTGAGTCCGGCATCCAGCACGCCGTCTTCGACGTAGCGAGCCATTTCCTGTGCGCGAATCATCATGCATTCGATTTCCGGATCATCGATGGCGGGAAAATATGAGCGAGAACTGGTGGTGATGTTGAAGCCCGCGCGCCGGAACAAATCGATGGTCGCGTTCTCGAGGCTGCCCTTGGGGACGCCCAGCTTGAGCTTCACGAATTGCTCCCGTAGACGGCTTTCGGATCGTAGACGCGAGGCTCGAATTCCTTCCAGTCGCCGGCTTCGAGTCTGCGGAAAAAGCAGCTTTGGTAGCCCTCGTGGCAAACGCCGGGGCCGAGGGCTTCCACTTTGACCAGGAGCGCATCGCGATCGCAGTCGGTCGAAATTTCCTTGACCACCAGGCGATGTCCGGATGTTTCACCCTTGATCCAAAGCTTGTTGCGCGACCGGCTGAAGAACGTGACGGAGCCCGTCTCAACCGTCTTGCGAAAGGCTTCGTCGTTCATAAAACCAACCATCAGGACACGGCCAGTTTGATGGTCCTGAATCACCGCGGTGAGGAGTCCGTTGAGCTTATTGAAATCGAGGTCCAGATTTTTGCCAATCATGTGTTTACCAACAAAAAAGCCCGCCATCGAATCGGCGGGCTCGTGTTCACTTTCAGAATTTGATCAGAATGCCGCCGATCGCCAGACTACCCGGTGGTGATGGTGATGGACGGTCATGAAGAATCAGTATAGCAAGTTCCAGAGCCGTATCTAGGTGCGCGGCCCAGGCAGGTCAACGAAAGGGTTGACCACGTGGACCGTGCCATAGAGACGATCGTGTTGAAGATCCTCAGTCCAGATTTCCGATAGTCCATAGTGTTCGGCGTAGGACCAAAGGTGGGCATCGAACCAGTTCAACTGATATGCCGCGCATCCACGTAACGCCTGACGCAAGATCGCTTCATTTGGATAGAGAACCGGGAACTGCCTTAACAATTCTTCCCCCTCTCGCAAAGCGTCCGTCTGTTGGAGGATGATGTGGCCGCGAATGGGGCGTGTTACCGCCGCAACGAACTCGATGATCACTTGATGAGGCAGCCGCACCGAGTTTTCGATGATGCCGCGCCTCAGAATCTCGGTTGCAATCTTTTTCTTGGCGGGAAAACGGCTATCGAAGCGGTAGACCAGGACGTTGGTATCAACGAGAACGGCCACGCGCGTAAAGGTCCTCTCGTTTCCAACCCCGGTCTTCGGTTGCTTTGGATGCCTTGGTTGGCCGGGCCGAAGCACGTTTGCGGATGCGTTCAGTCGCTTGATCAAACAATCGAAGCCTGGACTCCCGGTCTTCCACCGCGGTCCGCCGGCCTGCTGGAATGACGCGAATCACTTCGCCGGCTGGCACCCAACTAATATCGTCACCCGGGCGAATATGATACTGCTCCGCGATTATCTTGGGAACAGTTACCTGATATTTGGATGTCACCTTGGCCATAATGGTCGTGTCCTTACTATAGCAAGGATCAAATCCTTGTTCCACCTTTGGCGTCAACCTGGCATCCGGAACAGAGTGCCCTGGTTGAGCAGCCAATTCGGATCGAGCCGGCGCTTGACCGCTTTCATGCTCTCGATTTGCTCCGGCGTGTATTGGACGTCGAGCAGATGTGTTTTGCGTTTGCCCAGACCATGCTCGGCTGAAACCGTGCCGCCGAATGCGACGGCCTGGTGGGCGAATTCCAGCATCAGCTTCTGGCCCGATTCGAATTCAGCTTGGGAAGACGGCAAGACGTTGATGTGCACGTGGGCATCGCCGATGTGGCCGAAAATCACGTAGTCGAGCGATTGGGCTTTGAGGCCGGCGTGATAGCAAGCCAGCATTTCGCGATTGCGATCCAGCGGAACGGCGTAGTCGGAATTCACCTTCATGAACCCACGGCGGCGGACCGTGTCGTTCACCAGTTCCGGCAACGCGTGACGGAACTTACGGAATCGTTCGCGATCCTGATCGCTGGCCGCGAACCAACTGTCCTCAGGCGCGTGATCGGCCCAGAAATCGATGTCGCCGTTTTCTTGCTCGATCAACAGCGCGGCGCCTGCGTGTGCGGGAATCTCGGAATTGCGCTGGCGCATGAGGTCGAGCGAGTTGCGGTCGAAATATTCGATCATGCGCAGCCCTTCCAGCGTGCGCCAGGATTCCACGGCGGCAAGAGCGGCTTCGTCATCCGGGAGGAACACGACGCCCGCGATCACTTCGCCGGGTTTCGGCAGAAGTTGAAGCTCGGCTTCCATGACGATGCCTAGCGTGCCCTCGCTTCCGACGAACAAATCGACCCAGTCCATGCCCGGTGACAGCAGATAGCCGGCGGTGTTCTTGGTCGTGTTGGGTAGCGGGATTTGGGGAACCGGGAAATCCACTTTGTCGCCGCGGCGGACTTCGATCACGCTGCCGTCCATTAACGCGACGCGCAGGCCGAGTACATGCTTGCGGGTGCTGCCATAGCGGAAGCTGCGCGAGCCACTCGCGTTGGTGGCGATGTTGCCGCCGATGCTGGCGGTGCGCTCGGTGGGATCGGGGGCGTAGAATTGGCCGGCGTGGGACGCTGCTGATTGGAGGGTTTCTAACGAGACTCCTGCGCCTGCTGTTGCTGCACCCGGTGAGATTTTGAGGTGTTGGAATTTTTCGAGCGAGATCAGCCAGCCGCCTTGTGGTATCCCGCCGCCCGTTACGCCGGTTCTTGAGCCGGAAACGGTGATTGGGATGGAATCGCTCGTGGCGTTGCGGAGAATATCGAGGAGTTCTGCTTCGCTTGACGGAACAAAAAGCTTATCGGCTTTGCCTTTTAAGCCGCTCGCGTCGATTAGGTAGGAATCCATTTCTTAACAGCGTTCACAGGAGTGTGAACGCGGGCCGCAGTGAACGCGGCACGCAGGAGTGCGTGCGCCACCTCTTCTTCTATACCTCGAGAATTACGGGCATGATTAGCGGACGGCGCTGGGTTTCTTTGCTGAGGAAGCGCTTCAGGTCGGCGCGGATTTTTTCCTGCATCACGCCCCAGTCCGTGCGTTCTTCCGCGCTGGACGATTCCAGCGTCCTCGCCACCACCTGCCGCGCGGTCTGCAACAAATCCGATCCGTCTTCAAAGGACATGAACCCGCGGCTCACGATCTCGGGAAGCGTCTCGCTCTTACCCGAGTGCTTGTTGATGGCGATGATCGGCAGCACGAAGCCATCTTCAGACAAATGGCGGCGGTCGCGGATCACGATGTCCTCCACCACTTCGTCGATGGTTCCTGAATCGATGCAGATGCGACCCACCGGCACCTTGTCACCCCGGCGGGCGCCCTTGGCGTCCATTTCCAGCGTCTCGCCCGTCTCGAGAATGAAAGTTTCTTCGAGTCCGGCGCCCCGCAGATGCTGCGCGAGCGAGGCATGCTTCGCGAGCTGGCGGTACTCGCCATGAATCGGCAGGAAGTAGCGGGGCCGCAGTAAATTCAGAACCAGTTTCAATTCCTCGGCGCTTCCGTGCCCCGATACGTGCACGGGCGGGTTCATGCTCCCGTAAATCACCTCCGTGCCACGCTTGGCGAAATGGTTGATCATCCGGTAGATGCCCTTCTCGTTACCCGGAATGATACGCGCGCTGAGCACCACGGTGTCGCCGGGTTCGACCGAAATGTTCTTGTGATTGTCCACCGCGATGCGCGATAGCGCCGACATCGGCTCGCCCTGTGTGCCCGAAGCGATTATGGCCACCTTTTTCGGATCGGACTGCATGATGTCCTGCGGCCGCAGCAGGATGCCGTCGGGCACCTGGAACAACCCCAGCGAATGCGAAATCTCGGTGACATTCAACATGCTGCGCCCGAGGAACGCGACTTTGCGTCCATACTCGCCCGCCAGATTCACGATCTGCTGCAGACGGTGGATCGACGAGCTGAAGCAGGAGATGACCAGGCGGCGCTCGGCACGGTAGAAAATATCCTCGAGCCGCGGACCCACCGCGCGCTCGCTTTCGGTGTAGCCCGGCCGGTCGACGTTGGTCGAGTCCGACATCAGCAGCAGCACGCCACGCTTTCCATACTCGGCGAAAGTGTGCAGATCGAAGGGCTCGTTGTCGGTGGGCGTGGGGTCCACCTTGAAATCGCCGGTGTGAATGATGACCCCGAGCGGCGTGGTGATAGCCAGCGCCATGGCACTGACAATCGAGTGCGTAACGTGAATGAACTCGATAGTGAACGGCCCGATGGTGATGCGCGCACCGGGCTTCACCCGGTTGAGCTTGGCGCCCTCCAGCAGACTATGCTCTTCCAGCCGCCGCTCAACCAGCGCAAGAGTGAACGCCGAGCCGTACACCGGAATATTGATTTCGCTCAGTAGAAACGGTACGCCGCCGATGTGATCTTCGTGTCCGTGCGTGAGGATGAGCGCCCGCACACGCTCGCGGTTCTGTTCAAGGTACGCGAAGTCGGGGGTAACGATATCGACGCCCAACAGTTCAGCGTCCGGAAACATCATCCCGGCGTCAACCACGATGATGTCGTCGCCATAGCGGATGGCCATTGAGTTCATGCCGAACTCGCCCAGGCCGCCAAGTGGCACGATTTGAATCTTGGGATCGGACATTTAAGACTTCAGGTTAGCAGTGGGGGCGAGCGATTAGGGATTCGCGTCCGATGGCCGCCTGCGAACAGCCCGTCGCGGAAGCGAACACCTGGGCGAAGTCCCAGGTCCCTGATCCCTAATCGTTGGCCTCACAAGCCATTGGACATAGACTTGCCTGCCAGTCTGCCAATGCCAGCGTTCAATATTGTTCCCGACCTAAAGTACGGCGTGCGGATGCTAGGGAAAAATCCCGGTTTCACCGCCGTGGCGGTGCTCACCATTGCGCTCGGAGTGGGCGCGAACACCGCCATCTTCAGCGTGGTCAAGGCGGTTCTGTTGGATCAACTTCCGTACCACCAGCCGGATCGATTGGTGACCGTGGCGCAATCGGATGCCAACACCGTTCGCGCAGTCACTGTGGATTTCACCACCACGCATGATTTGCGGGAGCGTGCGCGATCGTTCGAAAGCATGTCGCTCTATCGTGACTGGCGTAGCGCTTTGGTGGAGCGCGGCGAGCCCGAGTTGGTGAACGGACTGCGCGTGAATCATGACTACTTCGACACGCTCGGCGTAAAAATGCAGCTCGGCCGAACATTTCGCGTGGAGGAAGATACACCCGACCGCTGGCACGTCTTGATCCTGACTCACGGCTTCTGGCTGCGCCGATTTGGCGGAGATCCGGGCATTGTCGGCCGGATGGTGCGTCTCAACGAAGCATCATTCTTGGTGCTGGGCGTGCTCCCGGCGAGCTTCACGCCGCTGGTCGACACAGAATCGGAAAACGTGCTCGAGATGTACGCGCCGCTCGGCTACGCACTGGGCGGACCGAGTTCCTGCCGGGGATGCCAGCATTTGCAACTAGTCGCGCGTTTGACGTCCGCGACTCCGGCTCGCCAAGCCAGCGCGGAATTGAACGGCATCCTGCACGACATCATTCGCGAGCATCCCACCGATTACGATTCCACGTCCAGGCTCGTCGTAACACGGCTTCAAGAGCATATTGTCGGCAGCGTGCGGGCAGCCTTGCTGGTCCTGGTTGGCGCGGTCGGCTTTGTGCTGTTGATCGCATGCGGCAACGTCATGAATCTGCTGCTGGCTCGTTCCACGGGACGAGCGAAAGAGATCATCCTGCGGACCGCGCTCGGCGCCAGCCGCTCGCGCTTGGTGGGCCAACTGCTGACTGAGAATCTGCTATTGGCGCTCGCCGGCGGCGCCCTGGGAGTGCTGCTGGCGGTGTGGGGAACATCGCTGCTCGGCTCACTCGGTCCGAC
>JBGPSX010000079.1:0-11756 GCA_041490325.1 Bryobacteraceae bacterium
CGATCCGGGCTTCCGGCGAGGCCTCGCGCAGATCGAGCCCGTACTTCAACTGGCAATACAGCAAGGAGCATTGCACCACCGGTAGAGCTAGGTCTGCGTGCCAAAATCAGTGGGTCATCGGCCTCCAACACGCCATACGTGACGAAGTCGCCGCCGCTTTCGCCATGCTTCGGGAATCTGGCGCCAGGGCCGCATAGCGGTGTGCCGTGAAGAGTGGAGCGAAGCCGAGGGCACTCCGGGAGTCTCCGATTCCATGCAAGACGATCACGCAGTTGGAAGTTGGTTGGGATGGGGGAACCATCCAAGCTCTCAATCGGATTCCGTCGCGGGCGCGAATTTCGACGGCTCGGATCGCGCCGCCAGCCGGTACACCGGCGACCGTCCGTCGCGGCACGTGCATCGCCACTTCGCACAGGACGATTCCACCCGCGAAACATGCCAAAACGAAAACGGCCGGCGCCGATGCGGCGAGCCAGAAAACGCGGGAGCGCAGCTTCTGCTTGGTATGATTTGGATGAACCCCTGCCACAAAGATGTTGACGGAAACACGACATACCCAGTTCGATTCGATTTCGCTCGATAGCGGAGCGACGCTCGCCCCCGTGGATGTCGCCTACGAAACCTACGGCGAGCTGAATGCCACCAAAAGCAATGCCATCCTTGTGTTGCACGCGTTTTCAGGCGATGCGCACGCTGCCGGCGAAGACAAAGAAACGGGCACAGCCGGCTGGTGGGACAACATGATCGGACCCGGCAAGGGATTCGATACCGACAAATATTTCGTGATTTGTTCGAACGTGCTGAGCGGTTGCCGGGGGACTTCGGGTCCCGGCTCTAGTAATCCCGAAACCGGCTGCCCCTACGGAATGGCGTTTCCGCCGGTCACCATTCCCGACATGGTTCGTCTCCAAAAGATGCTGGTCGAGCATTTGGGCATAACGCGCCTGTTGTCCGTATCCGGTGGATCGATGGGCGCCATGCAGGCCTTGCAATGGGCCGTTGCATATCCCGATGCCGTTGCCTCCGCGATCCCGATCGCAGGTACCGCGCGGCACAGCCCGCAACAGATCGCCTTTAACGAAGTGGGCCGGCAAGCGATCATGGCTGATCCCGACTGGAACGACGGCAACTACTACGGCAAGCATGCGCCGGCCCGGGGTCTCGCAGTGGCTCGCATGGTCGGTCACATCACTTACATGAGTGATGAGTCCATGCGCGAAAAGTTCGGCCGGCGGCTCAAAGATCAGAATCAATTCGAAGTGGAAAGCTATTTGCGCTATCGGGGCAGCCAGTTCGTCGATCGCTTCGATGCCAATTCGTACCTGTACATCACCAGGGCCATGGATTACTTCGATCTGACGAATGGCCGCCATTCGCTCAGTTCCGCCTTCGAAAACGTGAAGAAGACACGATTTCTAGTGGTGAGCTTCACCTCCGACTGGCTATATCCCAGCTATCAATCCCTCGAGGTAGTTCGCGCCTTACGCGGCCGAAACTGCGACGTGGCGTACTGCGAGTTGCCGTCCAGTTACGGCCACGACGCCTTCCTGGTCAACGTAGCCGAACAAACCGAACTGGTCCGCGGATTCCTAGCCAGCACCTTCCGGGAGAAAGCGTAACTTGGCGCAAGCCTTCGTCCCGAAGCTGCTCGGCCGCAGCGATTACGCGATCATCAGCGAGATCATTGAGCCCAACACCTGCATCCTCGACCTAGGCTGCGGCGAAGGCGAGCTCCTAGCCTGGCTAGCCCAAAACAAGAACGTGGACGCTCGCGGAGTCGAAATCGACGGACCGAAGGTACAGCAATCCATTGCGCGCGGCGTTTCGGTCTATCACGGCGATATCGAAGAAGCGCTAGCCGACCTTCCGGATCAAGCCTTCGACTACGTGATCCTAAGCCAGACGCTGCAAGAGTCGACATCCCCGCTCAAAGTGCTTCGCGACATGTTACGTGTGGGCCGCCGGGCGATCGTCGCATTCCCGAATTTCGGTCATTGGACCGTTCGCCTCTCGCATCTCTTTACTGGCCGCGCGCCGAAGACGAAACTATTCCCGCATGACTGGTACGATTCGCCCAACATCCATTTCCTGACCGTTCACGATTTCGAAGCGTTGGCCGAGAAGGAGCACTGGACCGTGGAGCGCCGGATTTTTCTCGCAGGCATTCGCCGCGTCACAATGTCCCCGAACTTGCTGGCCGAAGTTGCGGTGTTCCTGGTCAGGAAGTAAGCCGCGCGATTCCCTCCGTCGCCTTAGCCGCCAGCCGATCGATGAACTGCGCCAGATAAGGGCGCCCGTGACCGCCGGTTTCCTCGGCCAGCACGATGTACGGGCTCATGACGGTCGCGCGCAAAACGAAGAGTCCTCGCTTGAAATACTCCGCTGCATCAATTTCGAATCGCTCCAGCGGACCTGCGACCGATCGGGGCGAGTAGCCCGGATACTGGATGACGGTGTGAGACAAGAAAAACGGCTGCGAGTAGCTGTATTCTCCCGCGCTATGTTCGGACTCGATGGTGAATTGTTCGTAGATCCACCGATTGAGATCGTTCATCCGGGCCAGTGGAGTACTGACCCTCTCTTTGACCAGGAAGCAGACCACGTTGGTATCCGGTGGCTCCGGAGTTAGCGCTAAGAAGTGGAACGCGGGTTCAAGCTTGTTCGCTTTCGCCACGTGCTCCCAGTGGACCAAACGCTCGTACAATTCTCTGGCAGCGAGAATTGAAGCGCGAATAATTTCGCCGTATCCGCCGCGATTGAGCGGGATCATGCGGTGCGAGAGCCAGACTCCCGCGACGGCCGCGCCGGGTTTGGAGCCTTCCAAAATGTAAGGGCCGATGGAGGTTGGAGGCGAGTGGTCCTGTCTTGATTCGTCCGCGGGCAAGGTTGAAGCAAGGTACGGGGCCGATTCCGCAAGAAACTGGCGGACGCGATCATTCTTGAATGCCACGACACCGCAGGGGTACGGTACATAACCCATCTTGTGTGGATCTACGGTAACGGAGTCCGCCTTGGAGAAAGCGAGAAACGCGCTCAGCACGTCCTGGTTGCCCCATTGAAGCGGAATCGTTTTCGAATACGCGCCATCGCTCAAGTCGAGTTCGCGAGAAACGAATCGACGTACCGCGGTCACATGTTCGGCGAGTGAATCTCCACCCGGCGCGAAGAGCGCCATGAGATAGCCCGACCACGCGGCGTCCACATGCAGCCAGAAGCTCGTACGCGTTTCTGCTTCCAACTCATGCCTGAGATCCAGAATCTCGTGCACCGGATCGACCGCGCCTTCTTCGGTTGTTCCAGCAATCGCGATGACGGCGACAGGCAGCATTCCTTTCCCAATCGCCTTTTTGATCTTCGCTTCCAGATCGCGAACATCCATGCGGAAGAGTCCATCCACATCCACCAGAATGACGTTGTCCCGCCCGATGCCAAGAAGGTCGGCCGCCTTGTAGATGCTATAGTGCTTGGCGCCCGATACGAAGATGGCCGGTGGACGCTTCTGAAAGCATGCCGCGGCGCCGCTATGCGCGATGCTGAGACCGCTCGCCGCGAGCAGTTCGGGCGTCTTCGCGATCGCGATCGCAGCCGGTACGTCCAATTGAAGGCGAATCGCATCCACCAGGCGAGGCAGCAGGTGCATGATCTCCGACGGGGCAAGACCCAGGCACTGTTCCTCGTCGAGATCGATCAACTTTTGTGAAGTCTGATCCGGCAACGTGATTTCAAGCCGGAGGCGCATTTCTCGTGCTACTCGATGCACGGCCAGAGGAAAATACGCGGCATTCCGCGCGGCCCATAGGACTTCGATATTGGCCACGGTTCCACCACTGGTGACGTGCGCCCATCCGAATTCCGATCGCGAATCATGTGCGACATCGGCGGCGGGCGGCGCCTTGAAGCCGACCATCTCGAGGATGTCGCGCCCCACTTCGAACTCCCAGCGCTCGGTAACGGGCGCCGCTTCTGGCGTCACGTTGTTCGGGTTGTAGAGCAGGCCCGCGAAATAACCCAGCACGGACGGAAGAGTCTGGTCCGACATCATGTGTGCCAGATAGCGCGGGCTGTAAAACGGGAAATGTTTTCGAAGGCCGGCCAGCATCTCGGCGAGTTTCTGCGCGAGATCGTCGTTCCAATCCACGAGTTCGCGCCGCATGCTCTGCGGGATGACGATTTCGTCAGACGGATAGTAGTTGCGCCGCCAATGAAAATAATCCTGGAGCACAAAATTGATGAGCTTCTCTTCCACTTCGGCGTTCTCGGCTTTGGGGCCCAGGAACCATGCGGCAAGTTTCTTGGTATCGCTTCGGAAGTTCGAGTCGTCAGTCATGGGTGAATGGTTGTTGTGGCACGTCAGTTGCCAAACTAGCACGCGCGGCCGGTATTATCAGTTCTCTGTAGACTATAAGCCATGGCCAAGAAAATGACACGTCGGGCGCTCGGGCTAGCGGCCGCAGGTACGGTCGCTTACGCGCAAAGCGAGCCAAAATACTCAGGAGCGCTGGAGGGTTTAGAAGGCAAAGTGGATGCCAAGGAATTTGATCCCGTCGCGTGGACTCTGGAGCGCCATCAGTCTGCGCCGCTGCGCATGACGTTCCGCGCCGGAAATCGGAAGCAGGCCGAAGCTTGGCAAACGCAACTGCGTGCGAAGCTGGTGGAGCTACTCGGAGGATTCCCGGCGACGCGCTCGCCCCTCAGTCCTCAAACGCTCGAAGTTCGAGAATTCCCAAAGTGCCGGCGCGAGAAGTTCTGGTTCGAGAGCCGGCCTGGGATGGCGGTGCTGGCGTATATCGTCACGCCGGTGAATGCAAAGGGGCCGTTGCCCGTCGCGATTTGTATTCCCGGCCACGGACGTGGTGTGGACGATGTCGTTGGAATTGATGACTACGGAAAAGATCGAGCGGACAAACCCGGATACGAGCACGACTTCGCGCTGCAGGCCGTCGAGCACGGATTGGCAGCGCTCGCGATCGAGCCGATGGCTTTCGGCTGCCGGCGCGACGCCCTCACGGCTAAAAAGGGACTCGGCGCCGCGGCCTGCCAGCCGGCGGCGGGCGCTGCATTGTTGCTCGGCGAGACCATGATCGGTTGGCGCGTATATGACGTGATGCGCGCGATTGACTGGATCGAAACCCGGCCGGCGCTCGATTCGAAGCGCGTCGGATGCATGGGCATTTCCGGCGGCGGCACCTGTACCCTGTTCTCGACGGCGCTAGAGCCCCGGATTCGCGCCGCATTTGTGAGCGGCTACTTGAATACGTTTCGCGACAGCATAATGAGCTTATCGCACTGCATCGATAATTACGTGCCGGGCATTTTGAACTGGGCGGAGATGTACGATGTCGCAGGTCTGATCGCGCCACGCCCACTGTTCTCCGAAGGCGGTGACCGAGATCCGATCTTCCCCGTAGCCGCCACCCGCGAAAGCTTCGCCCGCGTCAAGAAAGTGTACGAAGTTTTCGGCGCCAGCGATGTGGCCCAACAACAGATCTTCAACGGCGTCCACGAATATCACGGCGCCCAAGGCCTCCCGTTCCTAGCAAGAGCGCTGACGTCGTAACGCAGACAATTTGTAGCCGCTGGCCGATTGCCGCTAGCCGAGCTGTGACCAAAGGGAGCGGTGCTTTTAGCGCCGATGTTAAAACCGATAATCCGGTGGCTTGATATTGTTCGCCCGCATGTAAACTTCCGCTTGCGCACGGTGATGCGCAGTATGAACGAACATGCCCACCAGTATTTGACTCCCGGTCGTTTTGGGGCATTCGTACCAATCCACCTGATACTGTTGCTTTAGCTGTTCCTCAGTAATCGCGCCCAGCTTCTCGATGCAGTAATCGAACGACGCCCGCATGCGCTCAATGATCGCTTCCTTATTCCACTGCTTGGGAGCCGGTGGCGCCGGCGTCTTATCGCCTGCAATCTGCGCGAAGCGAAAGCGGTTGGAGTCCGCGATGTGGACCATCAGACCTGCGAAGTTCATTTCCGCCGGGTTAGGTTTGAAAGTGTAGAAATTCTCCGGCATCTGCTCAGCGACAGCCAGCGTAAACTCCTTTGAAGTTTTCCAGTTCTGAATGAAATCTTCGCGGGTCAAAAAGCTGGTGTTCTGCTGCGCCAGTAGCGGCGCCCAACCAAGCAAAAGAAGGCAGCGCAGATTACCGGACATATTTTTCAAACCAGCCAACCATCCGCTCCAGCACATCCTGCGCGTGCTTCTCTTCGGCGATCCCGTGCCCTTCACGGGGATAGATAACGAAGTCGCTCGGCACGTTGTAGCGCTTCAGCGCTCGATAGAATTGTTGGCTCTGCCCCAGCGGATCGGTCTTATCGGCCTCGCCCTGCAACACCAGCGTGGGAGTGCGGGCGTTCTTGATAAAAGTGATCGGCGAAGATTTCTGGAACGCCGCCAGGTTTTCGTACGGAGTCCCGTAAAACCACTCGTCGCCAGCGGAAAATTGCTCGGTGCCAAACTCGCTGGCGAGGTCGGACATTCCGGCGCCCGCCACCGAGGCCTTGAAGCGATTGGTCTGCGTGATCGCCCACATCGCCATGTAGCCGCCGTACGACCAGCCGCCGATGCCCAATCGATCGGGATCGGCATCACCGCGCGCGACCAGCCAATCCACGCCGGCTATCGCGTCCTTGTAGTCTCCGCCACCCCAATCTGTGCGATTACTCTCGATGAACTTGTGTCCGTATCCAATGGAGCCTCGAATGTTCGGACACAGCACCAGGTAACCGCGCGCGGCCACGAGTTGGGCCCAGGCATTGAACCGATCGGTCCACGCGCCGGTTGGTCCGCCATGAATCAGCACAACGGTTGGGAACTTGCCGCCGGTGCGATATCCGGAAGGCTTCACCAGTTGCCCCTCGATCAGCATGCCGTCGAAGCTCGCGTATTTCACGAGTTCGACCGATTGCAGTGGAATCTTGCTCCACGCGTCGTTGAGACGGCTCATTTGTTTGGGTGCGCTGCCTGAGGAGGTGAGCCAAAGCTCGGGCATGGTGGTGGAGTCGGACGCCGCCATCGCCAGAGCGCCGGCTTGTCCAATCGCGAAATCGCTCGGATTTAGTTTGAAATTCGTGAACATCGGTTCCAGCCCGGAAGCGCGAATTGAGTCGAGTTCGTGGCGGAAACCTTTCTGAACGATCGCGACAAAAGAGCCGTCGGGGCGCCATTCGTAGCGCGATACCGGCCGGTCCAGCCGCTGCGCAGTCAGATTCTCGCCCTTACCGCCGCGCATCGGATGCTGGAATAGATCGTGCGTTGTGGGTCCGTCCCCTGGTGACCCGACGTAAGCAAGTTGCTTTCCGTCGAGCGATACTTTGATTTCTCGAAACGGCCCGCGCGGCGATGCAAGCGGCGTTAGCTGGCCGTCCACCAGTGACAGCGTGTAGATCGCATCCGTCAACTGATCCGATTCGGGATGCTCGGTGGCTTTGACCACGAGTTCCTGATTGCCGGGAGTCCAACTCAGTTCCTGCACGCGCCAGGGGCTTTTCGTCAATTGCCGGACCTTGCGCGATTCGACATCCAGAACCCAAAGACGATTCGGCTTGTCATCGCGATCCACTACGCGCATGTCGGCCTTGTCGTGCTCACGATCTTCCTCTTCTTTGGTTTTCGGCTCGCCGGCTAGAAACGCGATCTGTTTGCCGTCGAGTGACCATTGAAAGCTCTGGATGGAATGCTTGGCCTGCGTGATGCGTTCGGCTTCACCTCCATCGGCGCGCATAAGGAAAATCTGCCGGTTGTCGTCGCGATTCGATAGGAAGGCGAGGTATCGTCCGTCTGGCGACCATTGCGGGTTCGTTTCGCTTTTGGTTGAGCTGGTCCGCTGGCGGAGTTCACCGGTCGAGACGCGAAGTACCCAGATGTGCGTGTTTGTTGTTGCGCCCTTTACAGGCTCGCGGACGTCGAAGGCAAGCTGCTTTCCGTCGGGGGAGAAGCGGAGATTCGACGGATTGCGGATCTGTTGTGTCTGTGCGGGCGTCAACGGTGACTGGGCGGCGGCGATACAAGCTACGACAAAGAGGAACAGGAATTTCAATTGAGCTGCCTCTCGAATCAGGATAGCCGAACCACCGCTCCCTTTGGTCACGGCTCGGCCAGCAGCATAGACTCGACTCTGAGCCGCGGCTAAAAGGAGCGGTCCGTGCGCCACAAGGTAGAATTGCAGATTGTGACGCAGATCAAAAGCGCGATCGATGTTCAGTCGGAGATGTATCGCTCGAACCATCTTGCGATGTCAACTGCCGTGGAGCGGTTGAAGGCCGAGCTGAAGCGATCGACGCTCGGTGGCGGCGAGAAATATGTGCAGAGGCACATCGAGCGTGGGAAGCTGTTGCCTCGCGAGCGGGTAGAGCTGCTGCTCGACGAGGGTTCGTACTTTCTCGAGATCGCGCCGCTGGCTGGAATCGGGATTGGCGACGAGGCTCCCGGAGCGCGCGTGATCGGCGGCATTGGTTTGGTGAGCGGGCGCGAGTGCCTGATCATCGCGAATGAAGCGACCGCCAAGGGCGGGTCCACCAGCGAAGCGGGGCTTTGGAAAAACACGCGACTAGCTGATATCGCGCTCGAGAACCGGCTGCCGGCGATTCTTCTGGTGGAATCTGCTGGGGCCGATCTCCCAGTGCAGAGTAAGATCTTCGTTCCCGGCGGGCGCGGGTTTCGCGAAATCACGCGGCGATCGAAGCGGCGTATTCCTACCATCGCCGTCGTGTTCGGCAGTTCGACCGCCGGCGGAGCGTATCTGCCGGGCATGTCCGACTACGTCGTGATGGTGAAAAACCAGGCGCAGGTTTTCCTAGCCGGACCGCCGCTGGTCAAGATGGCCACCGGCGAAATTTCGAGCGAGGAAGAGCTGGGTGGCGCCGAGATGCATTCGCGCGTGTCTGGCCTTTCAGACTACCTGGCTGAAGACGAAGTGGACGGCATTCGCATCGCGCGCGAGATTGTGGAGCATTTCAATCTGCAGAAGCCTCCCATGCCGCGTCAGGAGGATTTTGAAGAGCCGCTCTACGACGCCGGTGAGCTGCTTGGAATCGCCTCGTCCGATGTGAGAACGCCGTTCGATGTTCGCGAAGTGATCGCGCGTATCGTGGATGGTTCGCTTTTCTCGGAATTCAAACCCGAATATGGACCCACGCTCGTCACTGGCTTCGCGCGGCTGCACGGTTTTGCGGCCGGAATTCTGGGCAATAACGGCGTGCTGATGTCGGAGTCGGCGGCCAAAGGCGCGCAATTCATACAGCTTTGCAATCAGCAGAATATCCCGCTGCTCTTTTTGCAGAACATCACCGGATTCATGGTGGGCCGAACCTATGAGGAAGAAGGCATCATTCGAAACGGCGCGAAGTTGATTAATGCAGTTTCGAATTCCACCGTGCCGGCGATTACGATCATGATCGGCGGATCGTACGGGGCGGGGAATTATGCGATGTGCGGCCGGGCGTACGAGCCGCGATTCCTGTTCACTTGGCCGAATCATAAGATTGCGGTGATGGGTCCGCAGCAACTGGCCGGCGTGATGGACATCATCAAGCGCGAGGCGCTGGTGAAGGCCGGGCAGCCCGTGGATGAAGACAAGCTCGCCGCCGCACGCTCGGCGCTCGAGGCTCAGATCGAACAGGAGTCGGATTGTTATTTTGCGACTGCGCGGCTCTGGGATGACGGGATCATCGATCCGCGCGATACCCGGACGATTTTAGCCATTTCGCTGTCGGCAGTTTACAATCGCGCAGTCGAGGGGACGATGGAGTTCGGCGTGTTCCGGCACTAAAACCGGGCGTCCCCATGAGTGGGGACGCGGCACGCAAGAGTGCGTGCGCCACGTGATGAACCGCTCCCCTGAAGAACGGCCTCAAATTCGCCATTTATTCGCCACCATGCGACCGTTCTTCATTTGTATCGGTGGGCTGCCGGCCAATCAGCACCCTTTGGTCACGGCTCTGTCAGCGGCCATAACTGCTAGCCGAGCCGCGGCCGGAGGAAGCGGTTTAAGTGAATGTTTCATCATCCACCTAATGCCACGCAGCGTTGAGAATCGCGAGGCCGGCAATCGCAGCCGTTTCCGCCCGAAGGATCTCCCGCCCCAGCGATGCCGCAGTCCATCCGGCAGCGGCAATCGTACTGCGCTCGCGGTCAGTCCAGCCGCCTTCCGGTCCGACCAACAACGCCACTCGATCCTCGGCGCGCCGCTCGACAGGCAGCACCGAGAGAATCGCGGGCGCGCCAGCTTCTTCCAGAACGTATCGGTAATCCGCCGCGCATCGCAACGCATCATCCAAACTAGCCGGCTCCTCCATCACAGGCAATCGCACCCGCCGCGACTGTTCGCTCGCTTCACGCGCAATCCGATTCCATCTCGCGATCCTCTTACGAGCCGCCTGTTCCAACCCCTTCTCGCTGCGTTCTGCTTCCACCGGCGTCACCGCGCTGACTCCCAACTCGGTGGCTTTCTCCAGCATCCATTCGAAACGCTCGAATCGAATCAGCGATGCAAAAAGCGCGATGTGTACTCCAGGTGACGGCGCCCCGATCGATTCGATGATCGTAAACGTCACCAGGTCCTTGCGGGCGCTCTCGATTTCCGCAAGATACACCTGGGAATTGTCGGAAATCTCAAAGCGCTGCCCTGCTTCGACTCTCAGGACGCGGGTCAAGTGATGCGCTTCGTCGCCCACGATTTGGGCGTGCCCCTTGTGCACTGAATCGACGAAGAAACGGCGGCGCGCCATGTAAGCTACTGTACGCCAAAGGCTGAGAATCGACGGAACTTGCGGTCGACCGTGTCCGTATCCTTATGACAAATGCCGTTCAAAGAGATTCGTCACGCCATACGACTACTGGCGAAGAACCCCGGCTTCACCGCCATCGCGGTCCTCTCACTCGCCATCGGCATCGGCGCGAACAGCGCCATTTTCAGCCTCACCGACGCGCTGCTGCTGCGACCGCTGCCCGTGCTGGCCCCCAGCGAAATTGTCACTGTCTCCACCAACACGCCCGACAATCCATTTTCCGGCTCGTCCTTTGCGGATTATCGAGACTATCGCGCCAAGAGTGAATCATTTTCCGGACTGGCGGCTTACCAGCTCTACACAGTGGGATTTGCTATTTCTCCAACGGTTCAGCCGCAAATGCGCTTGGGCTTCCTGGTGAGCGACAATTTTTTCAGCACCATGGGCGTGCAGCCGGCGCTCGGCCGTTCGTTCCTTCCTGAAGAAGCCAAAGTTTCCAGCCGCGATGCGATCGTGATTCTGAGCTATGACTTGTGGGAGAACCAGTTCGGCGCCGATCGCGGCATCATCGGCCGTAACATCCGGTTGAATGGCGTCGACTTCTCCGTAATCGGCGTAGCTCCAAAGTCGTTCACAGGCATGGACCAATATATCCGCCCGGCTTTCTTTGTTCCGCTCACGATGACGCAGCGTCTCAACGCGGCAACTACCGATCCACTCGAGGATCGCGGTGCCCGCAAATTCATCTTGAAGGGCCGCCTGAAGTCCGGCGTCTCCCGCGAGCAGGCACAGGCTGAACTGACCAACATCGCCAAGAATCTCGAAAAGACTTACCCGGCTACGAATCGCAATCACAACGTCGCTGTCCGGACAGAACTACAGGACCGTTTACAGCAGGACCCCTACGACGCGGCGCTGGTCGCGACCCTGATGGCACTGGTCGGACTCGTGCTCCTGATCGCTTGCGCGAACGTGGCGAATCTCATGCTGGCGCGGGCCCGTTCCCGCTCCCGTGAAATTGC
>JBGPSX010000080.1:0-11424 GCA_041490325.1 Bryobacteraceae bacterium
AAATCCGGACGGAGTCGATATCGTGACCAAGTGGTATCGCAAGACGCGCGGCACAGCCTGGGACGGCAGCACGCCGCCCGAGCTGTATCACAAGTACGTCGGCCACGATAACAATCGCGATTGGTACATCTTCACGCAGCCGGAAACCCGCGGAACGGCCAAAATGGAAAACCTCTGGCATCCGCAGATCGTTTACGACGTGCACCAGATGGGTCCGAACACGGCGCGCATTTTTGTTCCACCGTGGATGGATCCGGTGGATCCGAATATCGATCCGATCCTGGCCAGTATCTGCAACATGATTGGCACGGGGATGGCCGTGGACCTGGCGGCGGCGGGCAAGACCGGCATCGCGATGAACGCGATGTACGATTTCTGGTCGCCCGCGCGACAGTATCAGGCCTATCATGGCGGCGTGCGCATTTTGACGGAATCGGCCAGCGTTAAGATCGCGTCGCCCATCACTATTACGCCCGACCAGATCAGCGCCAACGCTTTGGGTTACAACCCGCGGGAGCGCAGCTGGAATTATCTGAATCCCTGGATGTCCGGCGCCTGGCATCTGCGCGACATCATCGACTATCAATCCATCGCCTTTGAATCGCTGCTCTATCAGGCAGCCGTGCGGCGCTCCGACATGCTGCGCTATTTCTACGAGATCAACAAGCACAGCGTGGAGCGAAGTTCGCCGTACGCTTTTGTGGTCCCGGCAGCGCAATTCGATCCCGGCGGAGCGAAGAAGATGCTCGAAACACTGGTGTTCGGCGACGTCGAGATCGAGCGCGCGTCCGACAACTTCAACGCCGGCGGAAAGCAGTATTTCGCCGGAAGCTACGTCGTCAAGATGCAGCAGCCTTTTTCCGGTTGGGCGAAAACACTGCTTGAGCGGCAGGATTATCCCGATCTCAGGCTTTACCCGGGTGGTCCTCCCAAGCGGCCTTATGACGTGACCGCGCAGACATTGCCATTCCAGATGGGCGTCGAGGTCGCGACTATAGATCAGAAATTCGATGTAACAGCGAAACCGGCCACGCAGTTCTCCTTCGCGCTGAACCATCCGATCGCGCCGGGAGCCGTGGCGGCTTCGGACGTCTATTCGTGGAAAGAAGTGACGAAATCCTGGCGAGCCGGCCGCCTGGTTTATCGCGATACATCCACTGGCGATTTCTTCACCACGGAAGCGAGCGGGCGCAAGCTGATTCCGCCGCCGCGCGTCGGACTCTACAAGAGCTTCGTCCCCAGCATGGACGAAGGCTGGACGCGCTGGTTACTCGAAGATTTCGGTTTCGCTTATGAAAGCGTGGTCAATGCCGATATCCAGGCGGGCAATCTGAAGCAGCGCTTGGATGCCATCGTGATCCCGGATCAGCAGCGCCAGACCATCGCCGATGGACACGCCGCCGGTTCGATGCCTCCCGAATATTGCGGCGGACTCGGCGAAAAAGGCGCAGCCGCGCTCAAGCAATTTGTCGAACAGGGCGGCACGCTGATTTTTTTCAACCATGCCTCCGACTACGCCACTCAAGATCTCGGCGTCAAGGCACGCAACCTGCTGCGCGGGGTCGCCAACAAGGATTTCTACTCACCTGGATCGTTGCTGAACGTAACTCTTGATTCGAAGAGCCCGCTCGCGTACGGAATGCCGGCCCAGATCACGTTGTGGAGCGAGGGCAGTCCAACCTGGGAGGCCGCGGAAGGGCAAGTCGTCGCACGCTATCCCGCCAAGGGCGTGTTGGCGTCCGGCTGGCTGCTGGGTGAAAAGTATCTTACCGAGAAAGCCGCGCTGTTGGATGTACCGATGGGCAGCGGACGCATCATTCTATTCGGAATGCGGCCCCAATATCGAGGGCAGAGCTATCAGAACTTCAAGTTGTTTTTTAACTCCCTGGTATACCACCAATGACGATGTTTGCGTGGCGCACGCACTCTTGCGTGCCGTGTTCGCACTCATGCGAACACTTGCCAGTCCAAGGAACCGGGCGTTCACACGATTGTGAACGCGGCACGCACGAGTGCGTGCGCCACATGCTCCCTCTCACTCTCATTGTTGCCTTCGCCATCGGCGCGCAGGCGCAGCATTACGACGTTCTGATCACAGGCGGACACATCATCGATGGAACCGGCAACCCGCCCATCCGCGCCGACCTGGCTATCAGCGGTGACAAGATCGCTGCCGTCGGCCAGTTGGCGAATGCGACCGCCAAACGCACCGTCGACGCGCGGGGCAAAACGATCGTGCCCGGCTTTATCGACATTCATTCGCATGCCGACGACGGGAACGGCAATCGCCGAGGCTTGCGCGATCAGAACGCCAAACGCCGGGCGGCGCCATCATTGATCACCCAAGGCATCACCACAGTGGTCTGCAATCCCGACGGTAATTCGCCGGCGTCGATTCGCGAGCAGAGGGAATCGCTGAAACAGCTCGGCATCGGCCCCAACGCAATCCTCTTGGGCGGCTTCAACACGATTCGCAGGCAGGTCATGGGCGCCGACTACAAGCGCCCGGCGCGGCCGGACGAGGTCCAGAAAATGCGGGCCTTGGTGAAGCAGGCCATGGACGACGGCGCGTGGGGATTGTCGTCGGGGCTCGAATATGTTCCCGCCAACTTCAGCACGACGGATGAGGTGGTCGAGGCGGTCAAAGAGGTTGTGCCTTACAACGGCTTCTACACCGAGCACGAGCGCAGTTCCGGCGACGCGCCGATGTGGTGGAAACCGAGTCAGGACTCGCCAGCCAAACCGAACGTGCTCGACTCGATGTGGGAAGTGATCGAAATCGGTGAACGCAGCGGCGCCCGCGTCATCGCGACGCACCTGAAAAGCCGCGGTGCGCGTTACTGGGGTGGCAGTCAGGTTCTGATCGAAATGGTCAACCGTGCCCGTGCGCGCGGCGTCGACGTGTGGGGCGATGTTTATCCTTACAACACCAGCGGCAGTGACGGCGGACTGGTTCTGATTCCCCGCTGGGCTCTTGGTCTTCCCGAAGCGGGCGAGGGCGGAGGCAACGCGCCCATCCAAAAGGACCTGCGCGAGGCGCTGCGCGAGACGATGAAGGACCCGAAAAAAGCCGCGGGTGTGAGAATGGACATCAGTCACGAGTTGGAGTTGCGCGGCAGCGCGGAAACCATCCTCATCCTCGATTACCCGGACCAACAGTACGCCGGCAAGACGCTGGCCCAAGTTGCCAAGGCGCGCAACACAACGCCAGTTGAAGCCGCGATCGCGCTGCAACTCGAAGGCTACGCGAATCGCCCCGGCGGCGTGCGCATCCGCAGTTTCTCGATGGCCGAGATCGACGTCGAGGCTTTCATGGCAACTCCCTGGGTGGCATCCTCCACCGACGCCGGCATCGCGCTACCCGAGGATGGTCCCGCTGTGCATCCACGCTACTACGGAAGTTATCCGCGAAAAATCCGCCGCTACGTCATGGAGCGCAAGGTCATGACACTTGAGAGCGCTATTCGCGCGAGCACTTCCCTGCCCGCTCAGATCCTTCGAATCCAGGACCGCGGACTGATTCGCGAAGGTTATTTCGCCGACATCGCTGTGCTTGACCTGGCAACCATTCGCGACAAATCGACGCCCGAAAATCCGCATCAGTACAGCGAAGGTGTCGATTACGTTTTCGTGAATGGCCAAGCCATCGTCGAAAAGAACACGCCCACCTGGGCTCTACCCGGCCGCGTCCTGGAACGTCCGCGATAGCAACAACTTGTACGCCGTCGATTTTCAATGATCGATTTCGCTCTCGAAGCGCGCTAATAGGGGTGGGAGGGCGTAGGCCGACCGGCATAAAGCAGGCAACCTACCGCAGAGGTCACGTCAATGGGGGATTCCCAACAGGAATTCAAGAGGCTATAATCGACCTGCCCGGCAAGACAATTCGAGTTCACAGATATTTTACAACTGGAGACAGAATGAGAAACTTCACGATTCCGACCATGGCGTTCGCGCTTGCGACCGTCATCTTTGCGCCTGCCGCGTTGCGAGCAGACGATGATGGAGAAAACCGAAACGCCTGCCGCGATCTGCCCAGCTTCAGCGCCTTGAGAACTGCGCTCAAGAGCGTCGCACCGGGCGCGAATAACTCCGTCAACGGCGGTTTGAACTTCAACATGTGGGCCACGATCGTCAATCGAGATGGCGTAGTGTGCGCGGTAGCGTTCACGGGCAACGATCGGGGCGCACAGTGGCCTGGCAGTCGCGTCATCTCGGCGCAGAAGGCCAATACCGCCAACTCATTCAGCTTGACGGGCTTCGCACTGTCCACGGCGAATCTCTACGCCGCCACGCAGCCGGGCGGAAGTCTGTTTGGATTGCAGGAAAGCAACCCGGTGAGCACCGATGTCGCCTACAACGGTCCTTCCAGCAATTACGGTCAGTCCAACGATCCGATGGTCGGCCGCAAAATCGGCGGCGTCAACGTATTCGGCGGCGGTCTGGCGCTGTACGACAAGAACGGCGTGTTGCAGGGCGCAATCGGCGTCAGCGGCGATACCTCCTGCACCGACCACATCGTCGCCTGGAAGACTCGCTTCAAGTTGAATCTGGACAACGTACCGAACGGCGTGAGCCCAACGCATGACGACAACATGATCAACGATCTTGCGCCCGCGCTGCCCGGCCACACCACGTCACCGAGCGCCGGTGGATTCGGTCATCCGGCCTGTGACGCAACGGCAACCACGATTACGAGCCAACTGCCCGCCAGCTTCCCCATAGGTAAGAATCCGTAGGGCATTCGCCGCCTTGACATGGCCTGGCATTCGCGCCAGGCCATCCTCATCTGGCTCTGAATGGACAGGCGCCGCCAGAGCTAAAGTAAATACCATGTATCGCCTCCTCGTTTTGACGGCTTTTGCCGCCTCTGTCGCCTGCGCCGATGAATACACGCTCGGACCCGACTCGTTACGCCAATCCGGCGTGCCCCAAGGTACGGTGACCAAGCATTCCTGGACCAGCAAGATTTTCCCCGGCACAACCCGCGACTATTGGATCTACGTCCCGGCGCAATACAAACCGGATAAGCCGGCCTGCGTAATGGTGTTTCAAGACGGCGCTGGCATGGTCGCCGAAGACGGAGCGTGGCACGTCCCGGTGGTCTTCGACAATCTGATCCATAAGGGCGAACTGCCGGTCACGATCGGAATCTTCATCAATCCGGGCGTGCTGCCCGCAAGTTCACCGGACACACAACAAGGTCGATACAACCGCAGTTTCGAGTACGACGGCTTAGGCGACCGCTACACGCGCTTCCTGCTCGAAGAGATTTTGCCTGAGGTCTCGAAGCAGCACAACCTTTCGACCGATCCCAACGATCGCGCCATTGCCGGATCCAGTTCCGGCGGCATTGCGGCCTTCTCCGTCGCCTGGAATCGACCGGATGCATTCCACCGCGTGCTCAGTTGCATCGGAAGCTACGTGGACCTCAAAGGCGGCTACCTCTATCCGTTTTTGATTCGCAAGACCGAGCCGAAGCCGCTCCGCGTCTTTCTACAGGACGGCGTCAAGGACAACAACATTTACGCCGGTAGCTGGTATCTGGCCAACCAGGAAATGGCTTCGGCGCTGGAGTTTGTGGGCTACGACTACAAGTTCGTGGTCGGGACCGAGGCGCATAACTCCAAGCATGGCTCGGCGATCTTGCCGGACGCGCTGCGCTGGTTGTGGCGCGAGTACCCCAAGCCAATCGCGAAGCCCAACGTGGAAGGCTCCAGGCAGACGGTGGCCAACATTCTCGATCCAGCGAGCGCATGGGAGCTTGTCAGCCAAGGTCACAAATTCACCGAAGGCCTCGCGGTCGACAAGGACGCCAATGTGTTCATTGTCGACATTCCCAACAATCGTGTCCACAAGGTAACGCCAGATGGAAAAGTCTCGGTCTTCCGCGAAGATATGGGCGGCGCGAGCGGCCTGATGTTCGGCGCCGATGGCCGGCTGTACGCCGCACAGAATGGCAAGAAGCGGATCGTAGCGTGGTCGCCAGACGGCACGGAAACCGTCCTGGCCGAGAATGTCAGCTCGAACGATTTGGCGGTCAACACGCGCGGCGATATTTACTACACCGATCCGCGCGACAGCCGCGTCTGGTTCCTGCCAGCCAAGGGAACGCCGCGCATGGTGATCGAGAAAACGGTCTCGTTCCCCAACGGCGTGCGCTTCTCATCCGATCAATCGCTGCTGCTGGTGGCGGACACGGTCACGCGCTGGGTGTGGTCGTTTCAAGTTCAGGCCGACGGATCGCTCGCGAACGGCGAGCCATTTTACAGGCTCGACATGCCCGAATACGTTGAGTCGGGACCTCTGCGCGCCGGCGCCGACGGCATGACAGTGGACACCGAGGGACATCTGTACGTCGCCACCAAGCTGGGCGTCCAGATCTGCGATCAGCCGGGGCGCGTGGTCGCGATCATTCCCAAACCGGAAGCGGCCGACCTGTCGAATGTCGTCTTCGGCGGACCGTCGCTCGACTATTTATACATTTCCGCAGGCGACAAAGTGTTCCGCCGCCATGTGCGCAGAAAAGGCGTGTTTCCGTGGACGATAGTGAAGCCGCCAGTCCCCCGCCTCTAGAGACTCAGAAAAATGCAATTTAAACCGCTCCCTTTGGTCACGGCTCAGCTAGACGGTGTAGAGGTTTAAGTGAGCGGTTGTAAATGCGTTAACAGTCATTCTGAGCCGTGACCAAAGGGAGCGGTTTAAATTGCTACGGCCTTTGGATTGCTAATTGTGGCGTGAGGGATTCTATGCGCAAAAAACTGTGGGCGTTTCCAGCCATCCTGTTTGGCTTGCAAGTTGCTGCTGTTAGTCAAGATGTCGTACCCCGAGGCACGGAGTTAACAGTCCGGACCGACGAGTCGATTCACGTCAAGAAGAGCGATCGCGGCAGAATTTACCGGGGCGAAGTCGCGCGCGACGTACTTGGCAGGGACGGCCATGTTGCGGTCCCACGCGGAGCGCCAGCCGAATTGATTGTCAAGCAAGTCGGCCGCGACGAAATGATTGTCGATGTGGAATCGATCACGGTCGACGGCCACCGATATGTCCTGGACACCAGCGGCGAGCCCAGCTTTAACACGGACGAAAGATCAGGCGTCGGTGGAAACAAGCGGACCGCGAAATACGTTGGTGGCGGCGCGATACTCGGTACCATCATCGGCGCGATCGCGGGCGGCGGCAAGGGAGCTGCAATCGGGGCCGCGGCTGGAGCTGCCGGCGGCGCCGGCGCCCAGGTCCTAACAAGGGGCCGCGAGATTCGCATTCCGGCCGAGTCGTTACTGACGTTTCGTCTGGACCGTCCAATCCATCTCGTGGACGGCCCGGATCCTGGGCGAATGCGGAACGGGCGCCATTACCACGACGATCGTTAGCTGCTTTGGGCGGGCCTGCTAAACTGGCATTTGGCCGCCTCCATCAAATCCGTGGCTGTGCCGGGCGAGCCGGTCCTGTCCGCCCGGCTGGTGGCTGAGAAGGCCAATTCCACCCTCCTTCGAGACGCTTTGCAGTGGTTCGTCCGGGAGAAGCAATGGATCACCGAACAGCATCTGCAACTGTGCCGCATCCCTGCCCCAACGTTTTTTGAACAGCGGCGCGCGGAGTGGATACTGGAACAGTTCCGCGCCCTCGGTTGCGTCGCGCGCATTGACCGCGCCGGCAACGTGATCGGTCATCCGGCCGAGAATCGCGAGGGCCCGTATGTCGCGCTGACCGCTCACCTCGATACCGTACTCGCGCCCCGCAGCAACGAAGAACTGTACCTGGCTCCTGACGGCCGGTTGAACGGTCCCGGGGTCTCCGACAACGGGGCGGGCTTGGCGGCCTTGCTCGCGATCGCGCGAGTCATCCAGACGTTTCCAGCGCTCCAGGAGCTCTTCAGCAACCTGGTATTGATCGCCAATGTCGGCGAAGAGGGCGAAGGCAACCTGAGCGGAATGCGTTACCTGTGCCGGCAATCCACCACCGGGGGACAAATTCGAGCCTTTCTGATTCTGGATGGCCCCAATCACGATCACATCACTTCCCAGGCGCTGGCCAGCCGGCGGTTTGACATTACGGTCTCGGGCCCCGGTGGCCATAGCTGGAGCGATTACGGCATCGCGAACCCGGTCCACGCGCTGGCACGGGCGATTACGCGCTTCACCGAGAACCGCCTGCCCGGTAACGGCAGCCCCCGCTCGTCGTGTAACTTCGGCATGATCGAAGGCGGTTCGAGCATCAACTCGATTCCCACGCAAGCCCGCGCCAAGGTCGACGTCCGGTCTGAGAGTTCCGCCAAGCTGGAAGAGATCGCGGCGCTACTGACGTCCGCGGTGGAACAAGCGCTCGAAGCCGAAAACGATCGCGCCACCGGTGGCAAGGTGACAGCCAAGATCAAAGAGATCGGATCGCGGCCCGGCGGCCGGCTCCCCGATGATGCCTACATTCTACAAGCGGTGCGCGCGGTTGATTCCCACCTCGGCATTCGCGCCCATCTCGATTGCGCTTCCACCGATGCCAATATCCCGCTCTCCATCGGGTTGCCGGCGATTTCGATCGGCGCGGGGGGGCAAGGCGGTGGCGCGCATACGCCGCGCGAGTGGTTCCATCCGGAAGGCCGTGAGCTGGGCTTGAAGCGCATCTTGCTGACGCTGGCGCTGCTCGGTGATTCAACCGCAGGCTACCGGAACGGGGGATGAACGGCAGCAGGCCGCCGGCCTGGCTGGTCGACGTCAGCCTTATCGCCGTCGCCTTCATCTGGGGCACCACGTTCGTGCTGGTGAAGCAGGCGCTGGCCGAAGTCTCCACGCTGTTGTTCCTGGCACTTCGTTTTACAGCAGCGGCTGCAGTGCTGGCCCTGATTTTTCGCCGGGAATTCAGCAGCCCGAAACGTCTCGAGAGCCTTCGCGGAGGCTTGATCGCTGGGGTGCTGCTTTTCGCGGGTTACGTGCTGCAGACCTTCGGTCTTCGCTATACCTCGGCTTCGAAGACCGGCTTCATCACCGGTCTCTACATTCCGCTGGTCCCACTGTTCGGCACGTTGATTTACAAGAAATTGCCACAGATTTCCGAAATGGTTGGGGTCGCGGCGGCGTTCACCGGGATGGCGCTCATGTCGATCCAAGGCGAGATTCTCGACATCGGCCGCGGCGACCTCCTGGTGGCGGGCTGCGCCGTCGCCTTCGCGTTCCATATTTTGGTACTCGGCCGGTTCGCAGGGACCGCGAATGTTGGGCTCCTGAGTGTCGTGCAAATCGCCACGGCAATGTGCCTGGGCTCCGCCACCTTCTGGTGGATTGAGCCGGTGCATCTGCGCTGGACCACGCAAGTGGTCATCGCGCTTGCGGTCACCAGCCTGCTCGCCACTGCATTCGCTTTTTCGGTCCAGACCTGGGCGCAGCGTTGGAGCAGTCCCACCCGCACCGCCCTTATCTTTTCGCTCGAGCCGGTATTTGCCTGGGCCACCTCGTATGTCGTCGCAGGTGAAACCCTTACTCCTCGTGCCACGGCGGGGGCAGCCCTGATTCTAGCGGGCATACTAATCGTAGAACTGAAACCGTTTGGAGCCAGGTAAAAATGGCCACGCCCGGCAAATTGGGGGCAGGATCGGATTTCCGCCGACATAAATCCCAAGCAAATGCGAAATGGCCAAGGCGGAAACTCCGTGCCTGTACCCAATTCCCCAGACCACCCACTTCAGCCACAGGCCGCCAGACGAGCACTCGTCGAGACATCCAAAAACTTACGAACTGCCAACCAGAAAGCTAGTATATTGGTCTATAGGGCTCGCACTCCGAACGAAAGGCGAACAAGAAACGATGCGATGGTTTAACATCATGCGACAGCAGAAACTGTTGTCTTTGAGTCTCCTGCTTATCACGCTTGCCATCGGAATCATGATCGGCACGCTCGTCAACACCGGAGCCCATGCGGCCAAGGGTCAGGCGACAGCCTCCGATGCTTCGCCCCTGGTGGTACCGAACCCGGTGCAGCTTGGCAACGAATTTACGAAGCTTGCCAAAAAACTCGAGCCTTCCGTCGTCTACATCACCGCCGACTTCACGCCCAAGGTTGCAGAGAATCTGCACAAGCGCAATCCGGAGGACAATTCGCCTGAGAGCAACGACGAAGGCATGGAGTTGTTCCGGCGCTTCTTCCGAAACAGTCCGCAGGGCGGCGACATTCCACCGCGCGCGTTCCGCCAGGAGCAGTCTGGCGCGGGCTTCATCGTCGATAAGAACGGCTACATCATCACCAACCACCATGTCATCGCCAAAGTGGACCACATCAAGGTGCGGCTGCACACCGATGACACCACTGAATACCGCGCCAGGGTGGTTGGCATCGATCCGGAAACGGATCTGGCGGTTATCAAGATCGATCCGAAGACTCAGCTTATCCCTGTGACCGTCGGCAATTCCGATGCCGTGCAAGTGGGCGATTGGGCCGTCGCCATTGGTTCTCCATTTGGGTTGGAAGCTTCCGTCACGGCCGGTATCGTCAGCGCCTTGGGCCGGGACATCGGCGGACAGTTGCAGTTGCAGCGCTTCATTCAGACCGATGCAGCCATCAATCCGGGCAACAGCGGCGGACCTCTGCTGAATATTCGGGGCGAGGTGGTGGGCGTGAACACCATGATCGCGACCCAGAGCGGCGGCTATCAGGGCATCGGCTTCGCGCTACCCATCAACATGGTGGCTCGCGTTTACAACGACATCATTCATAGCGGCAAGGTGACGCGCGGCTCCATCGGGGTGGAGTGGCAGAAGGGTGACAAGCCGGAGTTGTTCAAGGCCCTAGGCACCAATCAGGGCGTGCTGGTCAGCCGCATTCAAAAGGACGGTCCCGCGGATAAGGCCGGACTCAAAGTGGAAGACATCATCGTCGCCATGGACGGCAAGCCGGTGAAGGACGGCGAAAACCTGGTTTCGCGTGTCTCAGAGACGCCGGTCGGAACCACGGTGAACCTCACCGTCGATCGCGATGGCAAACACATGGACTTCAAGCTCAGCATCATGGATCGGGCTGAGGTGTTCAAAGACCGGCCTCAGTTCGCCGCCCTGCGCCGCGAACCGAACGACGACGATGCCAAGCCGGGCGAAAACCAGTACAAGTTCGGCATTAAGCTGCATGCCTTGACCGACGCCGAACGAACCGCGATGACCCTCGACGGCAAAGGCGGGCTAGTGATCCGCAGCGTCGATCCTGGGTCGTTTGCCGAGGACATCGGCCTGTTCGAGAAAGACGTGATCCTTTCGATCAACCGCCAGCCGGTTGCGACGGTGGAGGATGTGATCAGGATCCAGTCGACGCTCAAGGGCGGCGATGCGATTGCGTTCCGGGTGATGCGCCCCACTCCGGGCGTACGTGGCCACACGATGCAATGGACCACGTTCTTCGTATCGGGAACGCTGCCGTTACAATAGGCGCCTTACGTCGAATTCG
>JBGPSX010000081.1:0-11418 GCA_041490325.1 Bryobacteraceae bacterium
AGCTTACGCAGCGGCGGCGGGCATCGAAGCGCATATCTTCATGCCTCGGGATGTCCCGCAATCCAACTACATCGAGTGCAAAGCATTTGGCGCGCACGTGACGCTGGTGGATGGGCTCATCAGCGATTGCGGCCGAATCGTTGCTGAGCGCAAAGACTCGGAGGGCTGGTTCGATGTGAGCACTCTGAAGGAGCCGTATCGCATCGAAGGCAAGAAGACCATGGGTTACGAAGTGGCGGAACAACTGGGCTGGACTTTGCCTGACGCCATTTTTTACCCGGCCGGCGGCGGCGTCGGGCTCATCGGAATGTGGAAGGCATTCGATGAGATGGAAGAACTGGGATGGATTTCGGACAAACGGCCGAAGATGATCGCGGTGCAGACGGAGGGATGCCAACCCGTGGTGCGGGCCTTCGAGCGCGGCGAATCGAAGAGCCAGTTCTGGGAGAATGCGCACACGGTTGCTGCCGGCTTGCGAGTGCCGAAGCCGCTGGGCGATGCTCTGATGCTGGACGCGATTCGTAAGAGCGGCGGCACTGCTCTGGCGGTGAGCGACGAAGAACTGCTGGATGCATCACTCGAGTTGGGCGTGGACGAAGGCATCTTCGCGGCTCCGGAAGGCGGAGCATGCGTGGCAGCTTTGAAAACACTTCTCGCCAACGGATTCTTGAAATCGGATGAAAAGATCGTGCTCTACAACACCGGCGCCGGCCTCAAATACCTGGAAGCATTCTCCACGAGATTTCCCAGAAGCTCGGCTTCCGAGCAGGATAAACTGGGAGGCTTAATTACACCCAGATGAGGCCTGGCCGCCTTTTGACAGAGTCTACCGATTTTGGCAGACTAAAGAAGTGAGTTCGGAGTCAGTCTTTCCCCTCGGTTTTTCCCCTGAATTTGATCTTGGGTCCGCGGTCGTAAATCTGCCTCTGTAGCAATGATGTCAAGGAGCATTCAATGAAACTTTTCGTAGGGAACCTGCCCTATTCGGCTACCGAAGCCGACATTACCGATTTCTTCACCCAGGCAGGCGTCAACGTCGACAGTGTAAACGTAATGCGGGATCGCTTCACCGGCGAAGCTCGCGGATTCGGATTCGTGGAAATCAATGATGATAGCTCGGCCAATCGCGCAATCGAAGCATGTAACGGCCGCGATTTGATGGGTCGCGCCATGGTGGTGAACGAGGCTCGCCCGATGGTGCCCCGTGAGGGACGCGGCGGTGGCTTTGGTGGTGGTGGTGGCGGTGGCCGGCGTGAAGGCGGCGGTGGACGCCGCGGCCGGTAAGTTACTTCATCCTTCTAAAATCCTAACGATCGCATCCGCGTCGTTCGGCGCAACAATCGGCCGGTTCCCGAAGCGCGAGTCGAGCAACTTGCCTTCGGGATCCTTCAAATCTCCGGTGTGGTACCGATAAATGTAGTCGGGATCCTTCAAAACATTTCCTGTTAATACTGCAACTACGTCGTCGCTGGAGCGGATTGTTCCAGTGGCGGTGAGTTTGCGAATCCCGGCCAGAGTCGCAGCCGAAGCCGGCTCGCATCCGATACCGCAGCGGCCGATGATCGCTTTGGCGTCGGCGATCTCTTGCTCAGTCACTTTTTCGACGACACCGCTCGACATCCGGATCTCGTGCAAGGCCTTTGGCCATGACACCGGATCTCCAATTTTGATGGCGGTGGCAAGGGTTTTCGGATGCGGTTCACTCCGGTATTTAGGGCCGGCGTTCACAAGCTCGTAAAACGGCGCCGCGCCCTCGGCCTGGATCACGGCCAGCCTGGGCATCTTGCGAATCAGTCCGAATTGGCAAAGCTCCCGCAATGCCTTCCCGAAGGCCGAGGTGTTGCCCAAATTTCCGCCTGGCAGCACGATCCAATCCGGCGGGTTCCAATCGCGCTGGTCGAGCATTTCGAAAATGATGGTCTTTTGTCCCTCGATGCGAAAGGGATTGATGGAGTTCAACAGGTAAATGCCCAACCGATCGGCGAGCGCGCGCACCAGCGCCAGAATCTGGTCGAAGTTGGCTTCTACCTGCAGCGTGCGCGCGCCGTACTCCAACGCCTGCGCGAGCTTGCCGTATGAAATGTTTCCGTGCGGGATGAACACGATAGAGTCGAGCCCTGCCGCGCTGGCGTAGGCCGCCATGGAGGCCGAGGTGTTGCCGGTGGATACGCACGCGACACGCTTCTTGCCAAGACGAATGGCCTGCGTAACGCCGCAAGTCATGCCGTTATCTTTGAATGATCCGGTGGGATTGAATCCCTGGTGCTTGAAAGTGAGACGATCGAGACCGCCGTACTCGGCCGCGCGCGGAGCATCCAGCAGCGGCGTATTGCCTTCGCGTAGAGAGACGGCCTTGTCATAGTAGCCATCGAAAGGCAGTAACTCTCGATAGCGCCACACCCCGCTTTGGTCCAATTGGTGATTAGATGTTCGACGTTGGCGCCAGACGTCCGGCCAGGATTGCGCATCGCTGATCGACAGCGCGACCTCGAGCAGCCCGCCGCATCGCGGACAGTTGTAAATCGGCTCGGTGATGGGGAAACGTGCGTGACACTGCTGTTCGAAGCACGCCAACTCGGCTAGCATGATTAAAGTATCCACGATATGCTTGCTGTTCGTCTCGAAAATGGAGCAGTGTCGATGCGAAGGCAAGCACTGCCGCGGCGTCCCGAAGGCTTCGCGTTGATCCGGCTGCTCTACGGCGGCATCTGCAACACGGATCTGGAACTGCAGCGCGGATACTACGGATTTCGTGGCACGCCGGGGCACGAGTTCGCCGGAGAGGTTGTGGACGCGGATAGCCGCGATTGGATCGGCCGGCGCGTAGTGGGTGAAATCAATCTGGCTTGTGAAAAATGCGACTGGTGCAAGCGCGGCCTCGGACGGCACTGCCCGCATCGAAGCGTGCTCGGAATCGTAAAGCATCCGGGAGCGTTTCGAGAATTCCTGACTCTGCCGGAGCGAAACCTGCGTCGCTTGCCCCGAACGATCGTTGACGAGCACGCTGCGTTCATCGAACCGATCGCCGCGGCCTGTGAGATCCTGGATCAGGTGCGAATTCCGGCCGGCGCTCAGGTAGCTGTTTTGGGAGACGGAAAGCTTGGTCTCCTAGTCGGACAGGTGTTGAAGGCTCATAGCGCCAGCGTTCACCAATACGGCCGCCACAAAGAGAAGTTGAGCATCGCGAACGACGCGGGCATCGAAACCAGAATCGTTGGGAAGCGCATTCCTTTCCGTGAGTATGACTTTGTAGTGGATGCGACGGGATCGAGCGACGGACTGCGGCAGGCCGTTCAGATGACGAAGCCACGCGGTACCGTGATCATGAAGTCCACCGTGCATGGAATGGCGGCAGTCGACGCGGCGCCAATCATCGTCAATGAGATCACGCTGGTCGGTTCGCGCTGCGGGCGCTTCGAGCCGGCCATCCGGTTGTTGCGAACCGGCGGTGTACGCGTGGATCGCCTGATCTCCGAGATTCTGCCGCTCAAGAAAGCGCCACTCGCTTTCCGGCGAGCCGCAACGCCCGGCGTGCTGAAGGTTCTGCTGCATGCGTAGGAAATTCGCGGCCTGCCTGATCATTACCATTTCGATCGCCGCGGCGCAGACGCCCGAATGGGGTTACCAGGTTCTGCATGCATATCCACACGACCGTAACGCATTCACGCAAGGCCTGGAGTTTCGCGCCGGCGTTCTCTATGAAGGCACCGGCTTGAACGGCCGTTCCACGCTGCGAAAAGTAAAACTCGAAACTGGTGAAGTACTCCAGCAAGTCAAATTGGAGGCGCAATATTTCGGCGAAGGGATCACGGTCTTCAATCAACAGATCCTGCAGCTCACGTGGCAAGCGCAAGTCGGATTTGCATACGATCAGAATTCGTTCCGGCGCTTGAAATCGTTCAATTACACCGGCGAGGGTTGGGGACTGGCGAACGACGGCTCCCAAATTTTCATGAGCGATGGAACGCCGGAGATTCGAGTGTGGGATCCGATGACGCTGAAAGAAAAACGCCGCGTCACCGTTCACGATCATGGCAAGCCGATCACCTATCTCAACGAGCTGGAATGCGTGCGCGGCCAGATCTACGCGAATATCTGGCAGACGGATCGAATCGCAATAATTTCGCCGGCCGACGGGCGCGTGCTGGGTTGGATCAATCTAGCCGGCTTGCTCACCGATTCCGTCGAAGAGGGCGCGGTCCTGAACGGGATCGCATTTGATGTCCTTGGGAATCGATTGTTCGTCACCGGAAAGCTCTGGCCAAAATTGTTCGAAATCAAACTTGTGAAGAAAACCGCGCAGAAGACTGCCCGGAGCAAGTGACTTAGTGGAACAAGTGCTTCACTCGATCTTTCAGCCTTGAGAACCACGATGGCGTCTGGCGCTGCTGTTCTACCGGCGCGCTGGCCGCGGCTTTAGGCGTGCTGCCTTCGACCGGCGCCACATACGGTTCTTTGCGAACCATTCGAATCCGAAAGCCTTCGAACGAATACGTCTTGCGAATAAGGCTTCCGTTGTCACCCTCGAAAATCAGTGAGAAGCTCGGACCTGCAGCCGATGTGTTGACTACGATGGGATAGTGACCGATCACCTTGCGCTCGATGTACGCAGTCTCGTAGCGATGATGCTTGTGGCTCCAAACGAAGACGCGGAAGCTGTCGAACTCGTACGGCTGGAGGCCTTTCGTGATGGTGGTCCAAAGCCAATTGTTCTTGACTGAGTCGCCTTCCTGGACTTGGCCGAGCGGGAAATAAGATGTGATGCGATGACCTTCCGCATATTGCGCGACTTCGTCCGGTATTGCCATGCTCAGTCGTGAAGTCAGCACCCAGCCGGCTTTACCCTCGGACGTTCGCACCAGGCTCCAGTCGTCCATGGGAACGGCAGCCGCTGGTTTCGGAGGTTCTGTTTTAGCCGGCTCAACGGGCCCCGCTTTAGGAACTGACAGAGCCAGCCAATTCGCGGGCGGCTTTGGCGCGGGCGGCGGAGGTGGCGGCCCAATCCGAACCGGCGCACGCTCTTTCGACTTACGTCGCTGCGCATTGGACTTGCTGGGTTGAACCTTGGGGGCGGCCGGCGCTGTCTGCATTCGCGGAGTGAGCTTGTGATCGATCACGTCAACTTTCGCGTTCTCCTGAATCTGCCAGAAACTTGGAGAGGAACGGTTCGGTTGGCTGTGCATGTTGACTGCATCGTAGACCGTCGCCGCGCCCTGTGCCGGCGCCTTCGAAGCGCTTTCAGCCATGTGGCGCAACCCAGCCATTTGCTCGGGAGTCAGAAGCTGCCGGAGATCTACCCAGCCCTCGGCGCCCGCGACGGTGCGCACCCTCGCAAGACGGTAGCGATATTCGAGGATCTCGAGCTTGTCGCCGTGCTTCACGGCAGCCGAAGTGGGAGCCTTCGCGGCCAGATCCTTGCGGATGTTGAGTGTCGTCGGTCCAACGTAGGCTTCACCGATGGTAGGCGTGTGTTCGGTTTCAGTTGCGCACGACACCAGAAGGCATAACAGTACACAGGTGGCAGCGCGAGGCAGTGTCACGAGCAGCAGTTTCTGTTGCTAGTGTAACAGTAATGGCCGATGAAGAGACTCAATCGCAGGTCGAGTTCTATTGTCCGCGCTGCAACGCAGCCGTGAGCGATCCGCTGGCCTGCGGCGATTGCACGGCGATCATTTGCCGGAAGTGTGGAACGCCGCTCGAACGCGCGGACGAATTGGGAATTGGATAATTCGGGCCGGCGCGATCACGGCGCCTACTCGCTGCCGCCACTAACGCGATAGAGCCGCTAACCGAGCTGTGACCAAAGGGAGCGGTACTCAGAGATTCGGGATCCAAGTTCGGAGAAACTTCACCGGATCGGTGGCCTGAATGGTGAAGGGATCCGCGCCCGCAGGCACCAGCCAGGCTTCACCCTCGCGGAATGGCCGATCGGCGATGCCGCCCATGCCGCTGACGAAAACCAGAATGTGAAAACGGTCGCGCTCTGGTACGTATCTCAGCGGGGAAGTGATTTTGGCCAGCTCGGTGTGGAAATACTCGCAATCGATCGGCAACATGACCGGCTTCGGTTTGCTGGCTTCTATGCAGGCAACTTGCACCGCCTTATCCAGATGCAATTCGCGCGGGCGGCCATAGTCGTACAGCCGGTACGTTACGTCGGAATGCTGCTGGATCTCGCACATCGCCAGTCCCGCGCCGATCGCGTGCACGGTGCCTGCGGGGATGAAAAACGCATCGCCAGCCTGGACGTCGATCCAGTTGAGCAATTGTTCAATGTCGCCATTGCTGGCCGATTGGCGGAGGCGTTCCCGGCTGATGGCTTCACGAAATCCGATGGCAATGCGCGCCCCTGGATCGGCCCGCAGCACGTACCACATTTCGGTTTTTCCGCGAGAATTTTCATGCTTGCCGGCAAAGTCGTCGTTCGGATGCACTTGAACCGAGAGCCGGCCGGTGGTAAATATGAACTTCACCAACAGCGGCAGATCGGCTTCAAACCAAACTTCGCCGATCTTTCTTTCGGAGCTGAGATACCAGGGCGAGAGGTCTTCGGCGCCCCAGACCTTTTCCAAAAATCTAGCCGGAAGGCGAAGCGGCAGCTTACCGTTCACTGAGAAAACGCTCAATTCGATCGAGGCCGCGCTCCAGTTCAGTCATCGACGTCGCATAGGAAATGCGAATGTGTTCGTTCGTTCCGAATGCTTCGCCCGGGACAACGGCGACGTGGGATTCAGAGAGCAGGCGATCGGCGAACTGCATGGCCGACGTGATGCCATTGCGGAAACCCACCGAGATATTCGGATACGCGTAGAAGGCGCCTCTGGGCACGGTCATCTTCACGCCCGGCATGGCGCGCAGACGCTTCACCACGTAGTCGCGCCGGTGCTTATACTCGGCCAGCATCACGCCCACCGATTCCTGCGGACCACGCAGAGCTTCGATGGCCGCCTTCTGCGAAATCGATGTGGGATTCGAGGTAGTGTGGCTCTGCAATTTCATCATCGCGTCGATCAGCGGCTTCGGAGCTAGCGCAAAACCGATGCGCCAGCCGGTCATGGCGTAAGTCTTCGACAGCGACCCGGCTACCACCACCGTGTCCTTGGCGCCTTGCATGGATGCGATGGAGAACGGTGCGCTGTCATAAAGGAACTGGCAATAACACTCGTCCGTCATGAGCTGGATGCCGCGCGATGCGACCAGGCGATAGATGCGCCCGAATTCTTCATTGCTCAGAACCGCGCCGCTGGGGTTGTTCGGCGAGTTGATGATCAGCAGCTTCGTCTTGCTGGTGATATGGGGTTCGATAGCGGCCGCGGTGAGACGGAAGCCGTCCGCCTCGCCGGTTTCGACGAACACGCAAGTGCCGCCCGCGTAGTTGATGACGTCTTTGTACGTCACCCAGTACGGAACCGGGACGATCACTTCGTCGCCCTTTGAAATCTGCGCCTGTATGAGATTAAAAATGGCGTGCTTGCCGCCCACGGTGACCATGCACTCGGATGGCGAATAGTTGGTTCCGTAGTCGGCGTGATGCCGATCGCAAATAGCCTTCTTGAGTTCCAGCGTGCCGCCCGCCGCCGTGTACTTCGTAAAGTTGGCGTCGATGGCCGCGATGGCTGCTCGTTTGATATTATCGGGCGTCGGAAAGTCGGGCTCGCCCGCGCCGAAGTCCACTACGTCGATGCCTTCTCGTCGAAGGCGATCGGCCTCCGCCGAAACTCGCATCGTGGATGATTCACTGATGCGTGAAATCCGCTCTGCTAATTCAAGAGTGGCGTGCATGGATGGTGTCAAGGTTCTCCTAGAAGTCTTCTTCTTAGTCTACCTTCTACCGAGGGCGGAACGAGACCCGAAATATTGCCACCCAGCTTGATCACTTCCTTCACCAGCCGGGAGCTGACGAACGAGTTGGCCTCGCTGGCCATCAGGAACACGGTTTCGATTTCAGGCCGGAGACGCCGGTTCATGAGCGTAATCTGCAGCTCGTATTCGTAGTCGGAAACCGCACGGATGCCTCGCAGAATTACGCTCGCGCCACAGGTCGCGGCGTAGTCCACCAGCAGACCATCAAAAGAGCCCACGTCCACGTTGGCGAAACCGCGGACCACTTCCTTGAGCATATCCACGCGTTCCTCGACGCTGAACAGTGCTTGCTTCTCGGCGTTCCGCAAGATCGCCACGATGAGCTTGTCGAACAACGCCGAAGCTCTCTCGATCAGATCCAGGTGGCCGTTGGTGATCGGATCGAAGGAGCCGGGATAGATGGCGACGACTTTGGCCGGCTTGGGTCTCAAGGCTTGCCCTCGCCGGGATGATAGACGCGCTCCGCGTGGGCTTTGATTTCGGCGAGGTTGAACCAGGCGGGCTTGAATTGCTGCTTGGCGTAGAGCTGGGATTGATCGAGGTAATGTTTGGATTTGGAATCGGAATTCTCGCCGAAGACTAGGATAGAGCGCGCCTCTACCTGCGGACCAAAATCGACCACGCTGGCGAACGAGTGCCCCGCGACGCCATAGCGCTGTTTCTCGCCCTTCTCGGGCCGTGCGTAGAAGTTGAACACGATGCCCAGGTCGCCCGGCGCGCCCGCGATCGGGAAGCTTTCCACTGCGTCGCGGAATGGTTCTTCGCCTCCGGATTGGCGGCGTTCCAGGCGATTGAGATCGCCAAAGGCCACGCGCCAGGTACCGAATGTTTTCTCCAGATCGGCGACCACTTGTTCGAGCGACTGAACCGGATCCTGTTTCGGCTTGGCGGCCGGAATCACCGCTGTTCCACTTTGCTTCTCGTGCCACAGCAGATAAAGCGTCATGGGAACAGAACGCACGGTGCTGACGTGATCCCAGTTCTTCAGCTCTGTAATCGGATCCAGTAACTTTGCTGGACGAGATTGCTCCCAGGCCTCCACCAACTTCGGGATTTCAGTTTCCGCTTCGATCACATAAGTGTCGAACCCAGCCCTGGCCCATTCCTCGAAACTGAATTTTTCTTTGTTCCACAGGATGCGGCGCGAGATTCGGGCGCGCGCGTTGTCCGGCTCGCCGACCATATATTTTGGAAATTCAGAAGGATCCGGGTTGCCGAACACCGTGGTCGCAAACGGCGTGGAATTGCAGTTCTGCACGAAACCCGATTTCGGGTTCGTTACTTGTGGAAGCTCGTTGAAAGTGTGAAAACCGTGCCACTCGGTCTCAGACGTGCTGCCATCCACTGGTTTCGACCAGTCGAACTTGGTGGAGCGCTTAGGCACCGCGCCGTTGTAGACATAGAAGATGTTGCCTTGCCGATCCGCGTAGACCGCGTTGAACATTGGCGCCGCGAGCGCCGACATGGCCCTCTTGAAATCGTCGAATGACCGAGACTTGCCCATGGCGTACCACTCGTCCACTTGCCCGCCCTCCTCGAACCGCGCCATTTTCACCGCCAGAGGCTTACCGTTTCGTTTGGCCACAATCGGCCCGTGATGCGTTTTCCTAAAACTGAAACTACGATCCGTCAGGCCGGCCGCAGTTTTCACTTTAATCGTGTCCGTCCACTCTGTTGCGTGGCGATACACGCCGTCATACTTGTAAGCCAGCGGATCGCTTGAATTATCAAACGCTTCTTCATAGACGTCCGCGATGTCTGGCCGATTCACCGTGTGACTCCAGCCCAGGACGTCGTTGTGGCCAAGCGTCGGGAATCCCGAGCCGAAGAAGGATGCGCCGCTCATGTTCCAACTCTCCTCGCTGTGCACGTGGCCCTCGTACCACTGGCCGGCGCCGAAAAAGGGCTGATGCGGATTGATGAAGAGCAGGGCGTGACCGTTGGCGCTCTTAGCCGGCGTGACGGCCCACATATTGGATCCCTGCGATTGCGCGGCGCCGCCGATTTCGTCGGCACGAAGGCCGGTCTGGCGGAAGATAAACAGGAAATAAAGCGCGTAGCGATTGAAAGCGTAAACGTGCCAAGGCTCGTAGTGCGTTATCAGACGCGGCTTGACCTGTGGATTCCGCTCCAGGAAATAGTTGAGGCCATCCGCCACCGCGTCCGCCAATTTTCTTATTGGTGGCGTGGCTCGCTGATACTCCGCTTGCGCAAGTGCCGGAATTTCGAGAGCACGCACCAGCCGATCGTCATCCAGGGTCTTCTCGCCGTAAACCTCCGATGCCCGGCCGAGCGCGCGGATGTAACTGTCCTCGATTTGCCAGAAATTGTCTTCGGCCTGCGCGTAGATGTAGCCGAAGACGCAGCTCGCGTCCGTAGGCCCGAAGATGTGGGGAACGCCGTAGTTGTCGCGGTAAATGGTGACCGACTTAGCGAACTGCACCGATTGCGCCGCGAAAACCGGCCAAACCAGGACAACCACAAATGCGAACAGGGCGAGCGTGCGTCGGCGAGTCATCGGTGGGTTAGTTTATCAGATTGATGCGACGCTTGTTCGCAAAACTACAGCAAAACTACATCTATCTAAATGCTACAAGGTAAGGGATGTCCGCTACCAATACTGTTGAACCCGTTCACCTGTTCACCCCGCTCGAGATACGCGAGATCCGTTTCAGGAATCGTATCTGCGTTTCACCGATGTGCGAGTACTCAAGCGTCGACGGACATGCGAACGATTGGCACATGGTGCACCTGGGAAGCCGCGCGGTGGGCGGAGCCGCGCTGGTGATGACAGAAGCGGCCGCGGTACTTCCGGAGGGCCGCATCAGTCCCGGGGATCTTGGTTTGTGGTCGGACCAGCACATACCCACGCTGTCGAAAATCTTCCGTTTCATTGAAGAGCAGGGGGCTGTGCCGGGCATGCAACTGGCGCACGCAGGACGCAAGGCCAGCACTGACGCGCCTTGGAACGGCGGGCGTCCATTGTCGGAATCGGAGCAAGGTTGGCGGCCGATTTTCGCGCCCAGCCCCGTGGCGTTTTCCGACCAGCACGCCGTGCCCGAAATGATGGATGAGCGCGCCATCGCAGGCGTGGTGTCAGCTTTTGCCGGCGCCGCGCGCCGCGCCCGCGAGGCCGGTGCAAGAGTTATCGAGATTCACTCTGCCCACGGTTATCTGCTGCACGAGTTTCTCTCTCCTTTGAGCAATTTTAGGAACGATGGTTACGGCGGCTCATTCGACAACCGCACTCGCATGCTGCGCGAAGTTGTCGGATCTGTTCGAAACGTCTGGCCGTCGAGTCTGCCGCTCTTTGTCCGTATCTCGGCGACCGATTGGGTGGCCGGCGGATGGACCATCGAAGACTCCGTCGAGTTGGCGAAGCAACTCAGTCCGCTCGGAGTCGATCTGGTGGATTGCTCTTCCGGAGCCAACCTGCCCGACATTCGTATTCCCGCGGGTCCCGGATTTCAGGTCCCATTTGCGGAGCGCGTTCGGCGAGAAGCTGGGGTGATGAGCGGTGCGGTAGGAATGATCACGGCGCCTGAGCAGGCCGAT
>JBGPSX010000082.1:0-11316 GCA_041490325.1 Bryobacteraceae bacterium
CCGATCAATTGATGCGTCGCTCGCGCGGGATTGGTGAGCGGGCCCAGGAGATTGAACGCGGTCCGCATTTTCAACTCGAGCCGAGCCGGCTGTGCATGTTTCATCGCCGGGTGAAACGCCGGTGCGAACAGGAAACCGATGCCGACTTCGCGTATGGCGCGCGCCGCGTCCTCGGGCGAGGTCAGCAGGGCGATGCCGAGTTCTTCCAGCAGATCGGCGCTCCCGCACAGACTCGAAAGCGACCGATTGCCGTGTTTCGCGACGCGAACACCCGCGCCAGCGACCACAAATGCGGCCACGGTCGAGATGTTGAAGGTATGGCCGCCGTCACCGCCCGTACCGCAGGTATCGAGCAGCGGCTCGGAATCCAGGCCTGCATCCACTCGCGCCGATTTTTCACGCATGGCCCGGGCGAAACCGAGCAACTCGTCCGAGGTTTCGCCCTTCATGGCAAGCGCCACCAGAAACGACGAGATCTGCGGGGTGCTGGCTCCGCCGCTCAGCACGACCAGCATCGCTGCTCGGGCGTCTTCAGTCGAAAGATTTTCGCGCCGGGCGACCCGGTGCAGAAAAGGCAACAGCATGGAGGGCTTTGCTCGTGAGTTTAGCACGCATTGGCTGGCACCCACGTTAGAATGGTGGTTTAACAAAAAGGAGATACCATTGGCTCTTCGCTCGCTTCTTGTGATCGCCGCTTCGATTCTGTTGATTCCGGCCGTCAACGCCCAAGGGCGCGGCGGACGCGGAGGTGGCGTTGCACCCGCTCAGGCCGAAACAACCACGCCCGCCGCATCGAACGCCGAGCGATTTCCTGCTCCTCCGGCTGTCGAAACGACGTCCAAGACGAAGCACGAGATCACGGTCAATGGCAAGAAAATCCCTTACACGGCCACGGCCGGCACGCTGGTCTTGAAGAAAGACGACGGTAAGCCGTCGGCCAGCATGTTTTACATCGCTTATACGCGCGATGACGTTCAGGACTTGTCGAAGCGACCCATCACGTTTACGTTCAACGGCGGACCCGGATCGTCCTCGGTCTGGCTGCACATGGGAGCGTTGGGACCCAAGCGCGTCGATCTTGGCGCGGAAGGCGAGCAACCCAAACCGCCTTATCGCCTGATCGATAACGAAGACACGGCGTTGGTGTTCACCGATCTGGTCTTCATCGATCCAGTCACCACCGGCTTCAGCCGCCCGGCGCCGGGCGAGAATCCGGCCCAGTTCCACAGCTTCGACGGCGATCTGCAATCGGTGGGCGAGTTCATCCGTCTGTATTCGGTGCGCGCCGAGCGATGGGGCTCGCCGAAGTTTCTGGCGGGCGAGAGCTACGGAACCACGCGAGCGTCGGCGCTATCGCAATACCTGGTCCAAACGCACGGAATTTATTTGAACGGCATCACGCTCATTTCCTCAGTACTCAACTTCCAGACCATTCTCTTCGGCGTGGGTAACGATCTTCCCTTCGCGATGTATCTGCCCAGCTACACGGCGACCGCTTGGTATCACAAGAAACTGCCGAAAGACTTGCAAGCTGATTTTGAGAAAGCCGTCGGCGAGTCGCGCCGCTATGCCGGCAATGAATACACGGTCGCGCTGATGAAGGGCGATAAGTTAACGAACGCCGAGCGCACTAGCGTCGCCAAGCAACTCGCGCGGCTCACTGGACTCTCAGAGGAATTTGTCGAAGAGGCGAACCTGCGGATTGGGCTGGGACGTTTCACCAAGGAACTTCTACGCAAAGAACGGCTCACCGTGGGACGCTACGACAGCCGCCTGAAAGGCATGGACTTCGACGCCGCTGGCGAAAGTCCCGACTACGACCCGAGCTATGCCTCGGTGCAAGGCGCATTCACAGCCGTTTTCAATGAGTACATCCGCACCGAACTGAAGTACGAGAGCGATATGCCGTACGAGATTCTGACCGGAAAGGTACGGCCGTGGAGTTATGGGCGGTTCGAGAATCGCTACGTCAACACCGCGGAAATGCTACGCGACGCGATGACCCAGAATCCGAATTTGAAGGTCATGATTGCGAACGGCTATTACGACATGGCGACTCCGTTCTTCGCCACCGAATACACGGTGAACCATCTCGGCTTAGAGCCGGCGCTCAGCAACCACGTGAACTTGACGTATTGCGACGCCGGTCACATGCTGTATACGAAAAAGACTTGCTTGGACGGCTTGCACAAATCGATGGTCGACTTTTACCAGAAGGCGTTGCCGACGCCCTGATAACCGCTTCCTTCGGCCGCGGCTCGGCTAGGGATTACAGCCGCTTACCGAGCCGTGACCAAAGGGAGCGGTTTCAGCATCCGAGCCGACGCGTTACGCGCCCGCAGCCGTGTCGATTGCGGGAGTTTGCGCCGGCTTGCGCAGTTGACGCAACCCGATAGTCGCGATCAGCAGGAGCAACACCGCGCTTCCGTAATAGAGATTGCGGATTCCAGCGGATTGAGCAACCGGGCCAGCGACGAACATCGCCACCACTTGCGAGAAAGTCAGCAGCGACATGAGACTGCTGCTCACGCGGCCGAGCATTTCGCGGGGCGTCTCCTGCTGGACCAAGGTCTGCGCGGAAATCATGATGAAGGCGGCGAAGAAGCCCAACCCCAACATCGATAACGCGGTGGTGACAACAGTGCTGAAAGCGGCCGTGAACAGAACTGCCACGCCCATGCCTGCCAACCCGTAGGTCACCAGGTGATTCTTCGTGACCTTCTTCGCCAAGCGCGGCATGGTCTGGCTCCCGGCGATCATTCCGATTCCGATGAGCGAATTCAGCGTTCCGAACAAGCTGGCTTGGGAGGCGAGAATGTCGCGTACATAGATCGACAGCAAAGCTCCGAAGCAGCGAATGGCGAACATTCCGGCGGTCATCGAAATCACGACGTAGGAGATGGCCGGATGCGTGAGGATGAACTTCATGCCTTGTCCCATGGACGAAAGAATCCCACTAGCCTTGGCGGAGGCCGAGGGCTCACGGTGGATCGCGACGGTGAAAACCAGGGTCGCGGAGAAAAAGAAACTGAAGCCGTCGAAGATAAAACAGGAATTCGGGCCGAACCATTGCACCAGGAGTCCCGCGATGGCCGGACTGATGATCTGCATGCCTTGCATGGCTTGCGACATAAGAGCATTCGCGGCCATGAGCCCGGCCGCCGGAACAATGGTGCGCAATGCGACGGACTGCGCCGGCATGAAGAAGGCGGACACGCAGCTCATGGCGAAAAACACGGCGTAGATGGTATTGAGATCGCGCGCCCAGACCAACACCAGGACCAGAACGCCGCGAATCAGGTCGCTGGTGATCATGGTTATCTTCAGATTCCATCGATCCACAAATACGCCGGCCAGCGGGCTGATGAAAGCCAACGGAAGGAGAAATGAAACCAGAATCATACTGACTTGGTTGGGAGTTCCGTGCAGATTGAAAGTTACAACACCGATAACGGCGAAGATCGCGAGAAAATCACCGAAGATGCTAACGATCTGGGCAATCCACAAGCGCCGGACCGGACCGATGGCCAGCACTTCGCGAAAAGACAAAGCTGTAGCTGCAGTCGACATTTGGGTGCGAGTACCTCCGGGTTTATTTATTATAGCGGCGCGCCGCTAAGTTCCGTCAGGCGCCTCTTTCGGTTTGCGGCGGACCACCGCGACGCCCATGAATTTTCCACGGCCTTGACCGGCCGCGCCGATGAACGCCCGATACTTCTTGCCGTCCAGCTTCAGGTGCTTTTCTTTGATCTCTTCGCCCTCCGCGAGGCGGCGCAAAACAGTGTGGATGGTTGACAGAGGATTGGAATACGATTTCAAATCGCACCCGGCGGCCTCGAGCAGATCGCGAATCTGAGGAGGAGAAAGCGGCTCGGCAGCCTGTACGAGGATGCCGCGAATGCGATCGGTAATTCCGCTGGAGCACGTATCAGAAGGCGCCATCGGCTCCTCGCCCACCATGGGTGCGAGGGCATTGATGGTATTGGTCAGGGCAGCGATTTTCTTGTCGTCCTCAGCGAGCTGGCCTTGAAGATCGGATCTATGTTGTTGAACCTGCTCCAGTTCTGACTTGGCGTTGGCGTACCATTCGGCGAAATCGATTGACATTTCTACATGACGTTATCACAGAGTTATTTCAATGTGCAAGAACTATGTTGCACATCCGTGCAATGGTTGTAGAGTCGCGGCGCCGGGACATTTCTGCTGTTCGCAATTCTGCAATAACGGATCCCATCCGGGGGACGAAGAGCATGAAAACTTCGGCGATCATGCTGGTATTAGACGGAGGCTTGGGCTGCTGCCCGGCACGCTGAGCAGCGATCTGCCGCCGGACGTAAAACTGGCTCAGACGCCGTCAGCGCGCCCTGCCAACGACGGCAAGTTGAACAGCATTGTTTTTGGCGCGCATCCGGCGATGCCGAGAATCGCGGCGCCGGCGTGGCGATGAAATGGGCCAAACTCGAACAGCACGTGAAGCTGGTCTCGGCCGCCAACGGCGATATTGGCCTGAGTTACGTTCGGAATGTCATCGGATCGCATAACCGCCATCGACACGAATCGTAGTACCGGTAACGAAGTCCGAAGCCCGCGAGGCCAAGTACACAGCTGTTCCGGCAAGTTCCTCCGGTTGACCCCATCGACCGGCGGGGGTGCGCGCAAGAATTTCGTCGTTCAAGGGCATTGTACGTACAGGCGCCGTCATGTCCGTTTCAATCCATCCTGGCGCGATCGCATTGACTTGAATGTTGTGCGGGGCGAGCTCAATGGCCATTGACTTGGTCAGTTGGACTACCGCACCTTTGGCTGCGCTGTAAGAGGGGATGAGCCCAGACCCAAAGAACGAGTACATACTGCCAATGTTAATAATCTTTCCACGTTTTTGACTAAGCATCGATCTGGCAGCGAGCTGCGAAAGAAGGAAGACTGCATTGAGTTGCGTCTCGATGACGCTGTCCCAATCTTCAGATTTTTCGTGCAACACACCGCCGCTCAACGACACGTTGCCGGCATTATTTACCAGGATGCCAATGCCACCGAGCTCGCTCTCGACCCTGTTCAGCGCGGGCTCCAATCCGGCGCGATTGGTCACATCAACCCTCAAAGCAACCGAAGGAACACCGATGGCTTTCAATTCGGAAAGCACCCGCTGGTTCTTTTCATCGTTTCGTCCAAACACCGCGACAGCCGCCCCGGCTTCGGCCAATCCGAGCGCAATGCCGCGGCCAATTCCGCCATTACCACCAGTCACGACAGCCACCCGGCCGGTTAAGTCAAATAATACAGGCGTTTTCATCAAGCACTTCCCATTTCGAATCTCTGGAGTAGCGGCCCATCTGCTGTTCAACCTGGCCTTGTTTAAGACCCGAGACGAACACCAGGGGTGAGCCACCGCGGGCCCGCCGCCGGCGACCACTTATTGTAAACACCTTAGTACGTGTACAACAACTTTCCCGTCGATCCGCGCTTTCGGTTAGAGAAGGCTTTCCGATCTGGGCGGAGAGGTCGTGGAGTCAGCACTGGTCGGCATCTGGGACTGTCGCGCAGCGGACCTCAGGGTGCATCAAGGGGCGCATGGGAAGTGGCGGAGCCGGGTTTCGGAGGTGTTGTCGCTCATCTGGAATCAAGTCACTTGGATGGTCTGGCCGGCAAACCGGCCGAAACGCCTTGGGGCGGTGATTACCGCCGGGAGATGGCATGCGTTGACGAACACCGGCTTGCGATTCACACCTTACCACCGCGGCTGCGAGGGGTGGGCTGATCCCGTATAATGGTTTGAGTCGCCCTCTAGCCTGAGTGCTCCCGAAGTAATTCATGTTTGATAACTTATCCGATAAGCTGCAGCGGGTTTTCAAGAATCTGCGCGGCGAAGGTAAATTGACGGCCGAAAACATGGAGGCCGCGTTGCGCGAGATTCGCGTGGCGCTGCTGGAGGCCGACGTCCATTTTCGTGTCGTCAAGCAGTTCATCGAAAACATCAAGGAAAAGGCGCAGGGTGAAGAAGTATTGACGGCACTGTCGCCGACTCAGCACGTGGTCAAGATTGTCCGCGATGAGTTGGTTAAGACGCTGGGCAGCCACCAATCCAAGCTGCGGATGGCGAATGAGCCGCCTACTTCGATCATGATCGTTGGGTTGCAGGGCTCGGGCAAAACCACAACTACCGGGAAACTTGCGCGCTGGTTGTCAAAGAACGGGCACAATCCGCTGATGGTTTCGGTGGACGTTTATCGGCCAGCGGCGCGGCAACAGTTGGCCGTGATCGCGCGCGACATCAAGCTTCCGATTTACGCAGGCACGCCCGAGGAAACCAAGCCGCTGGAACTGGCCAAGTCGGCGCTGCGCGAATCGAACCAGACCGGGCGCGACGTGCTGCTGGTGGATACCGCCGGCCGCTTGCACATCGATGAACAGCTGATGCAGGAGCTGCAGGAGTTGAAAGACCAACTCTCGCCCACCGAGATTCTGTTCGTGGCCGATGCGATGACGGGCCAGGACGCAGTGAAGAGCGCGGATGAGTTTCACAAGCGGCTGGGGATCACGGGCGTGATTCTGACCAAGATGGATGGCGACGCGCGCGGCGGCGGAGCGCTGTCCATCCGGAACATCACCGGGCAACCGCTTAAGTTTATCGGAACCGGCGAGAAATTCGACGCTCTGGAGCCGTTCCATCCCGATCGCGCGGCGGAGCGCATTCTCGGCATGGGCGACATGCTTTCGCTGATCGAGAAGGTGGAACAGACCATCGATCACAAGCAGGCCGAGGAGATGCAGCGCAAGCTCATCGACAACGAGTTTACGCTGGAAGATTTTCGCGATCAGTTGCGGCAGATCCGGAAGCTGGGCCCGTTGGAATCGATTCTGGGAATGATGCCGCAAATGGGGCCGCTAAAGAACTTGAAGGACGTGAAGGTTGATGAGAAGGAAATTACGCGCGTAGAGGCGATCATCGATTCGATGACGCAAAAAGAGCGCTACAACCACATGCTCATCAACGGGGCGCGCCGGCGCAGGATCGCCAAAGGCAGCGGCACCACGGTACAGGAAGTGAACTCGCTGCTGAAGCAATATGCGCAGGCGCGAAAAATGATGAAGAGCATTACCGGCGGAGGGTTCCTGGGCAAGCGCCTGGGCAAACTGAAGCTGCCGATGCTACAGTAGAGGAAAGCTATGTTAATGATTCGACTGGCGCGATTCGGCGCCAAGAAAAAGCCGTCTTATAGGGTCGTGGTAATCGACAAGGTGCGCGCTCGGAACAGCCGCTCGGTGGAAGTTGTGGGCTTGTACAATCCGGTGAGCCAGCCGCAGGTTGTCAATCTGAAGCACGACCGCATCGAGTATTGGATGAAGAACGGCGCTCAGCCTTCCGAGACTGTTAGCCGGTTGTTGAAGAACAATCCGGCGCCAGCTCCGGCACCTGCTGTCGCGTAGCCCCGAAAAAATCGGCGCCCACCAGCAGCATCCCTCGGGATCGCAATGGGGTGCCCCTTAGCTTTTAGCCAACCTGGGTACAAAATGGGGCCACTTCGATACAAACAACGCCTCTGATTGCCGAGCTCAGGCGCCTGCATAGCTCTGATGTCCAAGACCTGGACGCGTATGTTCCAGCGCTCGCCGACAATTTCGGCTTTTTGCTGCAAGTGATGGTGGGCCCAAGAGGCGTGGACGGCCAAGAATCATTTGACATTGTTTGTACGCCAAAGTGGTTGCTTGACCATCATGACCGAAATGACATCGTGACTGGGCGGCACCTCCTCATCGTGTTCGAGTATAGTTACGAACGCCTATTGGAAAAGATTTCGTCGCTATGCATTGAATGCTCCGGGCAAACTTGGCAAGAGTTAGCGGTCAAACTTGGGCGATGGGGTAAATGGGAGTTTGAGGATTATCAGTCGTGATCGAGAGTTCTGAACTGCCTTGCATTCTGCGAGTTCACATGCATCGGAAGCCTGGACGCTGAAGACGTATGATTGAAGATATGGCGCAAGTCCATATCAGCGAGGCCGAGTTGGCTCGGGATCTCCACGCCGTGCTGGAGAAGGTACGGCAAGGCGCTGAGGTGATTGTGGAGCACAATCACCAGCCCGTTGTTGTGCTTCGCGCGGCTGTTCCGGAGGGGCGGACCATCACTCAGAGCATCGCGCTGGCTGAGCATCGCGATAAAGAACGGGGTTATGCGGTCCCGCTTGACCCGGACTTTGCGGCTGATGTCGAGCGGATCGTTCGCAACCGCAAGCCCTGGAACCCGTCTTCGTGGGACTGATTCTCGACACAAGGGTCATTGTCAGAGCTGAGCGTCGCGGCCACAGCGTAGCAGAAATCCTGGCGCAAATCCGCGAGACGCATGGCGAGACTGAGGTTGGCATCTCGGTTGTAACCATTGCCGAGTTGACGCACGGTGTGGAGCGGTCCAAGCTCGAAGCGCAACGCCAACGCAGTCAGGCCTTCGTCGACGATGTGCTGGCGACACTAACCGTGTACCCAGTGACTGCTGAGATCGCGCAACGTGTTGGCGTCATTTCAGGCCAAGAGGCCGTGCGAGGCGTGACTCTGCCTTTCGAGGATCTACTGATCGGAGATACCGCTTTTGCAATTCGGTTTTGAGCTGGCGACATACAATGTCCGCCACTTCGAGCTGATTCCACATCGTAGTGAAGCAACCGTGAACAAATTATCGCTGCGGGGGAGTCGCGGCGCTCGACGTTCTTAATTCCCCGTGCCTAGGTGGAGACTTGAGAGGCTCCAGCTAAAGGCGGCTAACGCTCCTACGAAAACCACCAGGATGATTACTAGTTGGGCGAGTGTTAGGCCGAGAATGCGCCGGCTCGGCTGCTCGCTCGGCGGTTCGGCACGCTGAACCCTTTGCTCCATTTCCTGCGCAGCTTGTTGCTCTTTGCGCTTGCGGTGCAGCCGGTTCAGTTGAAAGAACGCCGACGCGAGACCGACGACGAACGTGAAACCGAAGTAGATTTTCATATCACCGACGATGGGAATCGCGGAACCGATCCGAAACAGGACCGCGATCAGGACGGCCTGCATGATAATGCCGGCGTACAGCAGGTACTCCTGAATCGTTACGCTCTTTGGGCTTTTCAAATCCATACGGCTAGGGGTGACTTGTTTTCTATCGACCTATCCGCCGGAATTCGGAATAGGGCAAATGCCTGAGCGCGAGTACTACGCAAAGTCCTGCCGTATCATGGAGATTATGAGTACCCCCGTAGCTCCCGCAAAGGAGCGTCGCACTGAGATCGCGGGCCCATTGGATGGCCTGCATGCGGAGATTCTCAACCAGGAGGCGCGTGCGTTCCTGGCGGGACTCGCCACAGCATATGAAACGCGGCGGCAGGAACTGTTGGCTCAGCGCAAAGTCAGACAGGCGGAAATCGACCGCGGCGTGATGCCGGATTTCCTCGCGTCGACCGCATCGATTCGAGAATCGGAATGGACCGTGGCGCTGATCCCGAAAGACTTGGCTGACCGGCGCGTCGAGATCACCGGGCCCGTGGATCGCAAGATGATCATCAACGCGCTCAACTCGGGAGCGAGCGTGTTCATGGCCGACTTCGAGGACGCCAATTCGCCCACCTGGGAAAACAATCTGGACGGGCAGGTGAACCTGCGGGATGCGATCCGCGGGACTATCGGTTTTGCAAGTCCCGAGGGAAAGACTTACAAGCTGAATGAGCGGATTGCGACGCTGGTGGTGCGGCCGCGCGGCTGGCATCTGAACGAAAAGCATTTTCTGGTGGATGGCGTCGCAATCTCGGCGTCCCTTTTCGATTTCGGTCTTTACTTCTTTCACAATGCCAAGGCGCTCATGGCGAAGGGGACCGGGCCGTACTTCTACCTGCCGAAATTGGAGAGCCACCTCGAAGCGCGTCTTTGGAACGATGTTTTCAATCACGCGCAGGATGCTCTCGGCATTCCGCGCGGCACGATTCGGGCGACAGTGCTGATCGAGACGATCCTCGGCGCATTCGAGATGGACGAGATCCTGTGGGAACTGCGCGAGCATTCGACCGGCCTCAATTGCGGACGCTGGGACTACATTTTCAGCTTCATTAAGAAATTTCGCAATAAGCCGGAGTTTGTGCTGCCCAATCGTGCGCTGGTGACGATGGACCGGCACTTCTTGAATTCGTATGTACAACTGCTGATCAAGACCTGTCATCGCCGCGGGATCCATGCCATGGGCGGCATGGCGGCGCAGGTGCCGATCAAAAACGATCCGGCGGCCAATGAGCAGGCGCTCGAAAAAGTCCGGCAGGATAAGTTACGCGAGGTTCGCGCCGGGCACGACGGGACCTGGGTCGCACATCCGGGGCTGGTTGCCATCGCCAAGCAGATTTTCGATGAGCATATGCCCGGGCCGAACCAGATCGGCGTGAAGCGCGACGAGGTACGGGTCAGTGCGCGGGATCTGCTCGAAGTCCCGGATGGCGAAATCACCGAGCAGGGTCTGCGCTGGAACATCGACGTTGGCATCCAATATCTGGAAGCGTGGCTGCGCGGGTCGGGCTGCGTGCCGATTTATAACCTGATGGAGGACGCTGCAACGGCGGAGATCTGTCGCGCGCAAGTCTGGCAGTGGCTCAGGCACAAAGCCAAGCTGAGCGACGGTCGAACAGTGACGGCGCCGTTGGTTCTCGAGATTTGCGCGCAGCAGGTTAAGAAACTAGGCGCGGCTCAAGGCAAGTTCTCGGTAGCGGCGAAGATCTTCGAAGACATGATGACGCGCGAGGATTTCGTCGAATTCCTGACGCTCATTGCTTACGATCATCTGGCGTAGGCGCCTTGATGTCGGGCGTCTTGATGTCGAGCTTGGGGTAGTATGCGCCGTCGAGCTTCTGAAATTTCTCGAGCCACTTCGTGCCGGCTTCTTGCGGCGTGAAACTCCATTCCTGCCGGTGATAATTCCAGTCGTCGGGATTGAGTTGTTGCGCGCGCGCCCAGTATTTCGCGGCCAGTTCGTTCTTGCCGCTTCCGTGGAACCACACGGCCAGCTTGAAGCTTGCATCGGCTTGCATGTGGGCCTCTGAGCGAGGCTGAACGCGGCGCGCGAATTCTTCGTCCGACAAGGCAAAGGCGCTATGCTCGCCGTTCTTCACCCAGTCGCGTAATGCGGAGAGGTAGACTTCGCCTTCGGTGACGATGCTCTTGTCGCCGATCTTCAGGGTCTGATTCGCGGTCCAGGCGGGTTCTGCGGGGCGGACCACGCGACCGCGTTCATCGATCCAAATGCCCATCGGCACATTGATGAATTGATAGGCGGAGCTGATGGCGTGCCGCGCGTCGATTAGCGTTGTGTATTCGGCC
>JBGPSX010000083.1:0-11053 GCA_041490325.1 Bryobacteraceae bacterium
ACTCACGAGCAACTGGTGGGAACGGGCGGCCAGTACGCGAAGCTTTTTTACTTGCAGGCGTCTAACTACCGATGAGCACGCAAGCCACTTTGGTGATGGAGCCATCCGAGCGGATATTTCCTCCGCTCACTAGCCCGCGGGGCGCGCTGGAACGCCTGGAACAATCGGCGCGGAAGCTGCGTGAGCACGTCCGGAATTTGCAGCAATCCAGCGAGGCTCGTTTTCCCGCGGCGCAGTGGCTGGTCGATCATCATTCGTTCATCCAGTTTCAGATTCGGGAGACGCGGCGCAACCTGCCTGCATCGTACGTGCGGGAACTTCTCAAGGCGGGCAAGAGCGCGGTGTCGAATGAGCCGCGCATCTACCGCATAGCGGCCGATCTGGTGGCGCATTCCACGGACGTGATCGATTCGGACGCCATCGCGTCGTTCGGCCAGGTTCTCAGGGAACAGGATTCGCTCAAGCTCAGCGAACTTTGGGCGTTCGGTTCGATCCTCCGGCTTGCGATCATCGAACGTCTCTGTGGCGAGCTGAACAGCGAGCCGGTTGTGTCGGCCTGTATCCTTAGCCTGCGCGCTTTGGATGGCATGCCGTTGCGCGACTTCGTGGAGTCGGTCTCGGCCGCCGAAGCGGTCTTGCGTCACGATCCCGCCGGTGTCTATGCCCGCATGGACTTTGCGACTCGCGACCGGTATCGGCACGAAGTGGAGAAGCTGGCCCGGCGGGGGAGGTTGACGGAAGTCGAAGTGGCCCAGGCTGCCGTGGATGCCGCTGTTCAGGCCCGCTCAAAAGGCGTCGACGATCCGCGTATCGGGCACGTGGGCTACTATCTCATCGGCGCGGGCGCCAAGGAGTTTCGAAAGCACATAGGCTGCAAGCGCGTTTTGAGCTTCACTGCCCGTTCCTTTCTCGAGCGCTGGCCGAGCTTTTTCTATGTTGGCAGTCTGGTGCTGTCAACAGCGTTGATCTTTTTCGGATTCACGCATCTGGCCGGAACGTTCCCATTGTGGATGTCGGCGCTGCTATTGATTCCCGTCATCCAGGCGGCTCTTGAAATCGTCAACTTGTTTGTGAGTCACGTGCTCGCGCCGCGCGCGGTTCCGAGCCTCGATTTCTCCGACGGAATCCCCGACTCCTGCCGGACCATGGCAGTGGTTCCCACTCTGCTGCTCTCGGCAAAGAATATCGAGAAGCTGCTCGAAGACCTGGAAATCCGGTATCTGGCGAACCGCGATCCCAACTTATTCTTTGGCTTACTCACAGATTTTTCCGACGCCGCACACCGCGAGACGGACAATGACTCCATCGTCAGCCTTTGCGTCGACGGAATTCACCGGCTCAACGATCGCTATGGCGCCGACCATTCCGGCCCGTTCTATCTCTTCCATCGCGCGCGCGTGTGGAATGCGCAGGAATCGCGCTGGATGGGCCATGAGCGTAAACGCGGCAAGCTGAACGACCTGAACAAGCTGCTGCAGGGCCGCGAGAACTGGTTCGATACCGTTACGGGGGACAGGTCGCGTTTGCGCGAAATTCGCTACGTGATCACGCTCGACACCGACACGCAGCTTCCCAGGGACACGGCTGCAAAGATGGTCGGCGCCATGGCGCATCCACTGAACCGCCCCGTAGTCGATCCGCGCACCGGCACAGTTATCGACGGCTATGCCCTGATCCGGCCGCGCGTTGTCGTGAGTATGGAATCCGCCGCGCGGTCGCGGCTCGCCCAAATCTTTAGCGGGCAGCCCGGTTTCGATCCTTACGCCACGGCCGTCTCTGACGTCTACCAGGACCTGCACGGGCAAGCCAGCTTCACTGGGAAGGGTATCTATGATGTGGCCGCGTTCGACACTGCCGTGGGCGATCGCTTTCCCGATAACTCCATCTTGAGCCATGATCTGATCGAGGGCGAGCACGCCCGGACAGGACTGCTCACCGGAGTGGAACTGATCGAAGATTATCCGGCGAGCTATCGCGCGTTCTCGAAGCGCAAGCACCGCTGGGTCCGCGGCGACTGGCAACTGCTGCCCTGGCTTTCGCGCCGTCCGCCTGTCCCCGCCGGCCGGGCCGCTCACAATCCGCTGTCGCTGCTCTCGCGCTGGAAGGTGCTCGATAACCTGCGCCGCAGCCTTTGCGAGATCTCGCTGCTCTTGCTCCTAGTCCTGGGCTGGACCGTTCTCAATCATCAAGCGCGCTGGACATTCGCCATCCTGGCTCTGCTTCAATTGCCTGCCTACGTCGACATTCTTCTGAGGGTCACGCGTTTACCCGAGGTCCGTCTATGGCCTGCTTTTGCCCACCGGTTGGGCGAGCGTTTTGTGCAGAGCCATCGCGACACCATCTTGAACCTGGTCTTTCTCCCGCATCAGGCGCTGTTAATGGCCGATGCGATCTTGCGGACTCTGGTTCGCCGTTATTTCACCGGGCGCAAATTGCTCGAGTGGGAAACGATGGCCCAATCTGAATCGGCACGCAATACGGATATGGACATGCTGGAGCGATACTTTTGCCTGTCGGCAGTCGCGCCTATCGTGTTGCTGTTCGCGCTCCCGGCCGTGAACGTCCCGGTTGCATTGGTCTGCGCGTTGTGGATCGTCGCGCCGCTCATGGCGGTGTGGCTCAACCAGCCTCCGCCCGGTCCGGCGCCGCTATCGGATACTGACCGCCTTTTTCTGCGGGACACAGCGCTTCGAACCTGGCGATTCTTTGCCGATCACTCCCACGCGGAGCATCACTGGCTGGTTCCCGACAACGTGCAAGAGGATCCTCCGCTCGCGGCGCATCGCATCTCTCCCACCAACTTAGGCTTACATTTGACGTCTCATCTGGCCGCGCACGACTTCGGATATGCGAACACAGCCGAGCTGTCGGTGGGCCTGCGGCGCATGCTGGACACGATGGAAAACATTCCGCGCTATCGTGGCCACTTCTACAATTGGTGGGAAACCCGCGGGCTTACTCCCTTAGCTCCGCACTATGTTTCGAGCGTTGACAGCGGAAATCTCTGTGCCTCGCTGAGCGTGGTGCGCCAGGGAGCGCTGCTGTTGTTGAAGCAGCCGGTCTTTGGACCAGGCATTCTGGGTGGCTTGCGCGACCACGTGCTGCGCCTTCGGGAAGAGCTGCCCTATGCCATGCGAACTGTCTCGACTATGCGGCTGCTGGCCAGTCTGCTGCGTCAGCTCGACTGTCAACCGACGGATCTGTTCTTCTGGAAGTCGGCGCTGATCGAAGCTCGCGACATGGTGGATCGCGTTCGCGGCGCGCTGGATACCACGCACGCTCGCTTGACGGCGCAGCATGAGCACGCCAAGTCAGAAGAATTGCGTTATTGGGAACTTCTGCTGGTAGAGCGGATTCACGCCGCGTTGGCCGAGTTGTACGAGCTGGCGCCGTGGCTCGGGCCGGAGTGTGAACCCGAATTGCGCATCAACATGCGCGACACGACTCTTGCTCTTGCGCCGTTGTTTTCCGAACTCAGCCCGGTAGCGGTCCTCGCGGAGCTGCCGGATCTCTACGAGCGCATCCGTCAGCGCACGATAGAGCGGCTCGAAAGCTCTGAGCCGCTCTATCCGGCGTTGCGGGCAGCCTTGCAAGAGTTAATGCACCGGCTGCCGGATGCACGCGCCGCTGCGCTCCAGTTGATCCACCGGCTGGAAGGAATTGCGATCGACGCTGGCCGATTCTTCGACGACATGGATTTCCGGTTCCTGTATGACGGGCGCCGGAAGCTGCTCCGAGTCGGCTACGATGTCGATGCCGCGCAGGCGGACGAGTCCTGTTACGACCTGCTGGCATCGGAGGCGCGCACGGCGGTCTTCCTGGCGATCGCCAAAGGCGACATCCCGCGCGAGGCTTGGTTCCATCTGGGGCGAAAGCTCACCGGGTATCGCAATCATCGGACCTTGGTGTCGTGGAGCGGCACCATGTTCGAGTACCTCATGCCGCTGCTGCATCTGAAGGCGTACCCGAATACGTTGATCGATCGCGGGATGCGCGGCGCGGTCCGCATTCAGCAGGTCTTCGCGCAGGAGCGGCACATACCGTGGGGAATTTCCGAAGCCGCCTACTCGGCCCGCGACAGCCACCTGCAGTATCAATACCGCGCCTTTGGCGTTCCGTCTACTTCCGCGCGTGCGGATCGCCCGGAGAACCTGGTGGTTGCGCCGTACGCCAGCATGCTGGCGCTGATGCTGGATCCCGCGGCAGCGACATCCAACTTGCGGGTGCTCGCTGGAATGGGCTGTCTCGAGCGGCACGGATTTATAGAGTCGATTGACTACTCCGCGGAAAGCAAGCCAGAGTTCATTCGATGCTTCATGGCGCACCATCAAGGCATGGGATTGCTGGCCATCGGCAACGCGCTTCTGAATAATCGGATGCAGGAGCGCTTCCATCTCGATCCGCTGGTACAAGCGACGGAATTTCTGTTGCAGGAACGAATGCCGGCCATGGTCGAAGTTCTCCCGGAGTAAAATTCCCACAACCTCGCAGCAGATTCCGCCGACTGCCGGTGAAACCGCTGGCGCCGGATAGCTGATTGGATACTTGCTCGGTAGAGGTTGATCGCCTCGGAATTCTCGTCGCCCGACAGGAAGAAAGCACCGCTGATGGTGACGCCCCACATTCGGTGGCGGACAGCATCAGGATCACTTTTCCCCCGACGCCATCCACGGTTGACCTCTTTAAGCTTCTTGGTTCGGACGGCCCGATGACGACTGGCCCGGTGGGCGACTCGGCATAGTATTCGCGAAGCTTGTCTCGAACCCGGCGAGCATCTGCTCGAACAATGGAATCACCGCCGCCATTGGAGTCGCGCCGCGTTGGATATAGCGCTATGGCGATGGTTTGCTCTTTGAGCGTTGCGCCGCGGCCGCCATCGTTTCTTCCACAACAAAACGAAGAAACGCGCAGAGCCGCTCGGAGCGCGAAAAGCTGTCGGCAGCTAGACGCTTTCAAGTTGAGCGCGAATGGCCGAAGAAGACACCACTTCATCGCCTAGCTATGGCAGCGCGTCCACCACGCGCTCGATTTCTTCCGGACTGATGTAGAAATGCGGCGAGAAGCGCACCCAGCCTTGGCGAGGCGCAGCGACGATCCCGTGATCCTTCAAATCGCGAACCACGGTGCGGCTGTCCAGACCAGGCTTTTGCATCGCTACGATTCCGGCGCCGGTTTGAGGAGTGCGGTTACCCATCAGCATGTAACCTTTCCCGATGGCGCCCTCCACCAGTTGATCGGTGAGAGCCTGCACCACTGGACCGATGCGGTCAACTCCGATCTCGAGCAGCAACTCGATGGACGCGCGCAGACCGAAACATCCGATGGTGTTCAACGTTCCGCACTCATAACGTCCGGCATCGGAGCGCAGCGTCATGTCGCGCGACGAGTAGTCGTTGTAGCCGGCCACGTTGGTCCATCCGAACTCGCGCGGAAAGACTGCGTCCTGCTTCTCTTGGCGTACATAAAGGATGCCGCAACCCTCCGGGCCCAGCAGCCACTTGTGACCGTCGGCGGCGAGAGCATCGATGTGGGCGGCTTCGACATCCAGAGGAAACGCTCCCAGACCCTGGATTGCGTCCACGAAGAAGAAGCATCCGTTGGCGTGGCAAATCTTGCCGATGGCGTTCAAGTCGGCTCGAAAGCCGCCGAGGTATTGAACGAAACTGATGGCCAGCAGCTTGGCGCCTTTCGAAGCTGAGTGTATTTTGTCGAGCGAATCAGTCACCGAGAGCCACTCGACCTGACAACGTTGGGCCTCCAGCCGCTTCCAGGGATAGAAGTTGGAGGGGAACTCCTCCCGGAAGGCGACAATGCGGTCGCCGGGGCGCCAATCCAGGCCCATGGCTATGGTGGCTACGCCCTCAGAGGTATTCTTAACGAGGGCGATCTCACTGCGGCTGGCGCCGATTAGCCGGGCGGCCGCAACCCGAACCCCCTCATAGGTATCCAACCAATTGTCATAGTGGAGCGATCCAAAATCCTGGGCATCCTGAGCCAGCGCCTGCATTGCGGCGGCAGTTCGCTTCGGCAGGGGCGCAACGGCAGCGTGGTTGAGATAGATGAGATGTTCGGCAACTGGGAATCGGTCCCGGTACTGACGCCAAAGCGGCTCGGCGGAAGTGGCCGTCACAGCCTCGCCCTTTTCTTCGAAACCCACTGGAACCACTATACGTTTAAAGAATGAAGGTTTATACTGGATTGTAGGAGTTCCTCTGCATGAAACGCCTGTTGTCCGCTAGTTTCAGTCTCCTGGTTATCATCGCCCTGGCTGCGCCGAACCCGGTGTTCGGAGGTAGCGATCCGAAGAAAGATCCCGAGCAGATTGGGAATCGTGACGTCGGTAAGGGTGTAAATTTCTATTCGCTCGAAAAAGAGATTGGATTGGGCAAGGGGCTTGCTCAGGAAGTGGAGCGTCAGGCCAAGATCATCAACGATCCGGTGATTTCCGAGTACGTGAACCGGTTGGGGCAGAATCTGGTGCGAAACTCCGACGCCAAGGTGCCCTTCACCATCAAGGTGATCGACAGCGAAGAAGTGAATGCGTTCGCATTGCCGGGCGGATTCTTCTTCGTGAACTCAGGCCTGATCCTCAAGGCGGAGAACGAAGCGGAACTGGCGGGCGTGATGGCGCATGAGATTGCGCACGTAGCGGCGCGGCACGGTACGCGGCAGGCGACGCGCGGTGAGATCGCGAACCTCGCAACCATACCTCTCATCTTCATGGGTGGTTGGACCGGATACGGGATACGCCAGGCAGCCAGCGTGCTGGTCCCGGTGGGATTCCTGAAGTTCTCGCGCGGTTTTGAGTCGGAAGCGGATCTGCTGGGCCTGGAGTACATGTACAAAGCCGGCTACGACCCCACGGCGTTTGTAGACTTCTTTGAAAAGATCGAGACGCTCGAGAAACGCAAGCCGGGCACGATGGCCAAGGTTTTCTCGACGCACCCGCCGACCGATGACCGCATCAAGAATTCACAAAAGAACATTCAGGAATACCTCCTCGCGAAGCCCGAGTACGTCGTGACTACCTCGGAATTCAACGACGTCAAAGGAAGATTGCTGGCGATGCACAACAAGCGCAAAGTGGACGATAAGGACACCAATCGTCCGCAACTGCGCCGAGGGCCTGGATCCACCACCGGACCCGTGGATGCCGATGAAGACGGCAAGAAACCCAAATCGGATGAAGATGAGCGGCCAACGTTGAAGCGTCGCCCTTCATCGGACTGATTCCTTCTCCTAACCCGCAATAAAAGTAGCCCACGGCGCACCTGCCGTGGGCTTTTCTTCAGGTCAGCAGATCAGGCAACGCCACTCCTCCAGGGCCAGAATCTCCACGGCATTGAACCCTTCCGGGACATCCCAGGCGGGGAAACCGGAGAGTATCAACTTCGATTGCGGCTTTCGAACGCGCGCCAGTTCGTGCGCCAGGCCCTCGATGGTGGCCGAGTCGATGTTAGCGACAATCACGTCGGCCCACGCATCGCGAACTGCGTCCGCCGAGCCGATGAACATCCGCGCGTCCGAGATCTGGCGGGCGCTCTCGATGGATTGGCTGTCGATGTCGCAACCGATGACCCGATCGGCGCCCATCAACAGGGCGGCCTGAGAGAGAATACCGGAACCGGTGCCGACGTCCAACACCCAGGCTCCTGGCTGGACGTACTGTTCGATGGCCTGCAGGCAGAGCCGCGTGGCTGGGTGGCGGCCAGTGCCACAGGCCATCCCTGGATTGATGGTAAGCCGCAAGCGCCCGGCGGGAACCTCGCCGTCAAACCACGGAGGGACGAGGTAGAATCGCTGGCCGATCGGGGCGGGCGGCCAGGCGTCGCGCGAAACTCGCGCCCAATCCACGGGAGCGTCCCATTGAAGCTCCGGCTGAAAAGCGGCGAAACGGTTTAGCAGAGCCTGGGAGTCGGCAGTGTCCGGGAAGAACGCTCGTAATCGGGAGTTGTCCTCAACGATACCCAAAGTGCCGCATTCGGCCAAGTCGGCGATCAGGTAGTCTCGCTGGGCGGGCTCGGGATGCAGGAGAACCGAAAACGAAGTCTTGGGTTCTTGGTCCCGACAGTCCATTCGTTCAGGTTATCGTGGCGCAGGCCGCGATCTGAAACGAACGGGGCGAACGAATTTATTTCGAGGCTGTCGCTACGTCCCCGGACTGCTTTTCTTCCTCGACCGTGATATACACCGGCTGCTCAAGCAGCATAGCCTGCTTGCCCGAAGTCTTCACCAGCAGTTGCAGTTTGCCCGGCTTGACTGAAGGCGGGATGCGGAATTCAATCACGTCATCGGCTTGGTCCAGCACTCGGACCTTCATATCGAGAGTATGGTCGGTTAGGTAGACCTCGTCCACGCGGGCCTTACTTAGGTTGGCGCCGCGGACCCGGAGGACCGCGCCTACCTTCCCGCCTTCCGGCTGAACAGTACTCATTTGAGGGACTTGGGCCGCGAGTGGTAATGCGAGACCGAAACAAATCATCGAGAGAACCATCATTGAGAAAAGCAGCGACAGTCGCATTTGAAGACGCTCCAATAACTAGGACTCTAATACCGGCACGAACGGACTGCAATGAGGGAAATGCCTTAGATTCAAGATCAGGAATTGCCGAGGATCATGCATGCGTGGCTGGCCGGACGGGAGAGGAGGCGGGCCGGCTGGAAGCCAACCCGCTTGGTATTACCGTTCCGGATTGAGGTGCAGACCTTTGTGGATGGCGTAGAGCGCCAGCTCCAGCCGATCCGAAACGCCGAGCTTGTCGAAGATGTTGTGCAGGTGGTTCTTGACGGTCTGCTCGCTGATGAACATCTTCTCAGCCATTTCCTTGTTCTTGTAGCCTTGCGCAACCAGTTGAACGATTTCACGCTCGCGCTGGCTCAGTGGCGACCGCTCGCGGGATTTGCCGGAGCCGGAGCCGCCCATCTCGCCGGGGGCCGCGAACTGACGCATGACCGCAGCGGTGGTGTGCGAGTCCAGCCAGATTTCGCCGCCGTGGACTTTGCGAATGCTCTTGACGATCAGATCGGGCGCGGTCTGCTTCAGCACGATGCCGGAGCAACCCAGTTTCATGGCCTGCACGAATTCATTCTTGTCTTCAGAGGCAGTGAGGACGATGACGCGCGTACGCTTGTTGGTTTGCTGCAAAGCCTGCAAGGCCGAGAGCCCGTCCAGGTTGGGCATGCGCAGATCGAGCAGCAGGACGTCAGGATCCAGTTCCTGGACCTTGTCCAGCACTTCGCATCCGTCGGCTGCCTCGCCCACCACTTGCACGTCTTCTTCAAGACTGAGCAATTTCCTGAGACCATCACGGACGATAGGATGGTCGTCGGCGATCAGGACCCGGATCATTCCCTTGCGGGGCTCCAAGAGGCTTTGCCGTACTTCGTTATCGATTGTCGTAGAACCGTCGCTCATAAGAAACCTATCGACCGCCCGTATTTAGATTCTACAGGGGTACTGGTACGTAATCAATGTCAGGTAATGCTTAGACGCGGCCAGTGAAACTACTTAGTCACCTTATTCGCAAGTTCCGTCCCGGTCCCCCTCGTTACGGGAACCGGCCAATCCCGGCGGTTCCAAATCGGGATCACACCCGTTTCGGCACGGCAATACTGTGTCTTGGGGCACAATCCTGCCAGCCGGATTCCACCAATCACCTGAGAACTCACACACATGGCATTTGGCTGATCACTTGCACAAACGGGGTCTGTGATAGACCAGATCACGAATTCGATCGAGCACTACATGGACCTGCTCAGCGCCCGGCAGAAGCTGGTGGCCTCCAACATTGCCAACGCGGATACTCCCGGCTATAAGACCAAGGATATCGATTTCCAGTTCGAATTCATGAGTCTGGTTCCCGGCGGGACTCCGAATGTGATCGAGACGCCCGGCCTGGTCGTAAAGAACGACGGCAACAACGTCAGCATGGATCGAGAGGCGCGGCTGCTGGCGGAAAACGCGCTGCGATTCAATCTCGCGTCCGGGCTGATGAAGACGCAGCTAAAAATGATCAATGCCGCGATCCAGGAAGGTAAGGCTTGATGAGTCTGTTTTCAGTTCTTTCCGTTAGCGCATCCGGTATGTCGGCGCAGCGTACACGCGCGGAGCTGCTGGTGGAGAATCTGGCAAACGCCGAGACCACCCGCACTCCCGAGGGAGGGCCGTATCGCAGGAAGGACGCGGTCTTCACCAGCTCACCGCAAAATTCGCCCTTCGCCGCGGTCTTCCAGCGAGAAATGGGATCGGGCGTGAATGGCGTGGAGGTCTCAGACATTGTCGAAGACACGCGCGAGCCTGAAAAGCACTACCTGCCCGGGCATCCTGACGCGGACAAAGACGGATACGTCGCCTTTCCGCGCGTCAATCCTGCCGAGGACATGGTGGACCTGATGAGCGCGTCGCGCGGGTATCAGGGAAACATAGCGGCGATGACCGCTATCAAAGACATGATTCTGCGCTCGATCGACTTGATGAAATAACGTCCGACTTGATGAAATAACGCCCTATGTCTCTACCGATCACGTCCATTCCTTCCATCGCCAGCATTTCGCCCATCCAGCCGGCCGGACCATCCAAGGCTCCCGGAGGCGGATTCCAATCGGCGCTGTCGGACGCAGTCGCACGCGTGGAGCAGTTTCAGCAAAACTCCCAGGCCGGCATCGGCAGGCTGCTCAACGGTGAAGAGGAAGAGGTCCACAAAGTGGCCTTGGCTACTCAACAGGCCGAGCTGGCCTTCGACCTATTTCTACAGGTTCGGAACAAGGTAGTGTCGGCCTATCAGGAAGTGATGCGGATGCAGATGTAGGCGGCTGAGCAATGGCCCCACTCAAACAACTCGTGGATAGTCTGAGCTGGAGGCAAATCTTCTCCATCCTGATTGTGGCGGGCGGCGTAATTGCCGGTCTGGCTGCATTTTCGCATTGGAATACGGAGCAGGATTTTCGCCCCCTTTATAGCCCGCTGTCCGCGGAGGACGCCGCCGCCGTGCTTGCCAAAGTTCGCGAGACCGGCGTCCCATTCCGGTTGTCGGACAACGGGACGGTGGTGCTG
>JBGPSX010000084.1:0-11010 GCA_041490325.1 Bryobacteraceae bacterium
GTCAAGGACGAATACGACGCGGTGCACCGGCTGTGGAAGATTTCCGATGCCGCGACGATTTCCGAGATCCAGCAACTGATGTCGGACAAGAAGCTGCTGATCGCCGATGGGCATCATCGCTACGAGACGGCGCTGGCGTTTCGCAACGAGAATCCGGGCTGGAAGGATGCCGAGAAAGTGATGATGACGTTCGTCAACATGCACTCGCCGGGCCTGGAAATTCTGGCGACGCATCGGGTGGTTCGCGGGCTCACGGGCTTCGACCGCGCGGCGTTTTTGAAGAGGATTGGCGCACGGCGGCTCGGCTCGATCGACGAATTACGGGACCTCTTTCGCGGGCCGGCACCCGGCAGGATCCGAATCGGAATCGCATTTCGGGGCGGCGAAGTCGCGCTCTATGACCGGGATCGCAAGGCCGGCGAACTGGACGTCAAGGTTCTGCATCAAGAACTGCTCGACCGTGCGCTTGGGATCGGTGAAGAAGCGGTGCGCGAGCAGAAGCATCTGGAATACGTTCGTGGTTTGGATGCCGCGTATTCCAAGGTTCTGGATGACGGCGCCGAGATCGCGTTTCTGCTTGAGCCAACTACAATCGTACAAACGGCGGATGTCGCGTTTTCAGGCGGCGTGATGCCGCAGAAGTCGACTGACTTTTATCCGAAGTTGTTGAGTGGCGTGACGATTTATAAGTTGGAGCGATAAAGAAGATTGTAGACCGCTCCCTTTGGTCACGGCTCGGTTAGGGGCAATGTTCGGTTAGGGGCAGTGTTCGGTTAGCGGAGGTTTTCGGTTAGCGGTCGTATTTGGATTTTGAGCCGTGACTGGGTTGTTGGTTAGCGCTTTTTCATTTCGATGGCGCGGCCGGTCTTCACCGATTCTTTCGCGGCTTCGATGATCTCGACCACTTCGGCATTGATCTCGAGCGCCGTCAGGCCTTCGATCGGCTTGTTGTTTTTGATGGCTGACGCCATATAGGCGATCGGCTCGGCGCGATCCGGAGGCAGCGGATCGAGCGCCACGTCTTCAGCTTGCGCTTGGCGGCCGCTCTTGCGCAGCGTGACCTTGCCATTCTTCATGTACACGCTGCCGCCGAGGCCAAACACTTCGAGGTCCTGATAGCTGGCCGGCAGATCCCAACTGCCTTCGAACACGCCGACGCCGTTGGAGTACGACAGCATGAGGTCGGCGTTGTCTTCTACTTTCGGGAATGTTTCGGGCCGTAGATGATTCACCTGCGCGTAGACTTTGGTCGGCCGTCCCAGGTACCAAAGGCTCCACAGCGCGTTGTAGCATCCGAAATCCATGAGAGAGCCGGCGCCGTTTTGCACCGGATCGGTGAGCCAGTCGAAGAAGAACTTGTTGCGGGCGCCCTGCGATGACGGACCGCCGTGACCTACCACGCCGTGCAGCCGCCATGGCTTCCCGATCGCGCCGGAGTCGACCTGCGCGCGGGCGACGTAATTGGCCGGCCACCAGGCCATTTGGTAATTGGTCATGACCTTGATGTCGTTCTTCTTGGCCAGTTGCTGGATCTCGACCGCGTCTTTGTAGGTGGAGGCGAGCGGCTTCTCGAACATCACGTGGATCTTGCGTGGCGCACACGCCTTCACGATCTCGAGGTGCCGATTGTTTTCGACGAACGCCCAGACGATATCGGGCTTGGTTTCATCGAGCATCTTGTTGTAGTCGTCGTAGTAGGTGACGTCGGCGCCGGCTTTCTTCGCTTCGGCGACCAGGTCTGGGTTGCGCTCGGCGATGCCGACCAGTTTCACGGCGTCGCTCTTGATCATTCTCGGAAGGTGGCCCCAGACGTGGGAGTGCACCAGGCCGATAACCGCGATTTTGTATTGCTGCGCGCTGACCGGCAAAAGGAAAGCAAAGAGGGAGAGTAAGATTTTTTTCACGAGTTCACAGGCTCTTCGAACATTCTACCTGTGAACGGCCGGGCATGGCATCTTACAGGGGAATTTCCCTGCTTGCGCAGAGCTTCTTCCCCAGGCGTTCGCATGAGTGCGAACGCGGCACGCAGGAGTGCGTGCGCCACGCCGGTTATCGATCGTTGGCGCTGGCGGTGGCCTTGACGACGGGAGCGTCGCGGAAGAAGTCCTGGGACGTGAAGGCCGGATCGAACGCGATGTCCATGAATCCCGCCATCATTTCATCCCAACTTTGCGCGCCGCCTTTGACCCAGGCCTTCGGATCCGGGTTGTTCGGATTATTCGGAGAATTGTCGTAGCTGGCCTTGGCAATTAGAATGGTCCCCTTCGGGAGCAGTTTGGGTTGCTCCAGATAGTAGGTTTGTTGCCAATGAAACTCGTACTTCGGAACGCGCAGCAGGACTTCCGATTCGCCGCTCGGATATATGACGCTGTATTCGTAAAATCGGCCGCGGAAATGCATGTGCGGCTGCAGAGATACAACCTTGAAATCGTGTTGCACCACCACGCGGGCCTCGAGCTGATAATTCGGCTCACCCGGTGGAATTTTGATCCCGCCGGCGCTTTGTATGCGAACGGTTTTCACGCGTTCGGTGGGAGGCTCCTTGGCGAAGATCAAACCGATGCGCGATCGATCCATCGCGGCTTTGCCGTTGGTAGTGTAGTGCACCTGGAAGATGATGTCGGAACCAGCCTTGACCAATCGCGCCTCACCGGCCGGCAGGACAACGGGATCGCCACCTGGCACAAAAACCTGCAAATGAAGCGGGAAGTTGGGTGGAGAAAACATCAGGTGGCCGGGCTCAGGACGTTTGCGGCCACTGACAGGAACTTCCTCGTCGAGTTCGAAAAACTCACCGGGCTTGTGGCCGGCGGCGTAGTTGGAACCTGGCTCGCGCGAATAGATGGACGAATGATGAACAACGGACGGCTCACCCGGACGGAACTCGACGGCCTGGATCCATTTGTCTTCGGTGAAGCCGGTGGGCACGATGAGGTACTCGTACGGAATTGTTCCGGTGGCGGGGACCGGGAACGCCTTCGACATTTCAAACACGACATCGGGAGTTCCGATGCGCCAGCCGTCCGTAAATGAAAGCGGCTTAGGGCCTTCAGCGGGACTGCCTTCTTTGGTTCCCGAATCGACCCAAGCGACGACGGTGGAAATATCGGTCTGGCTCAACGATCGATCATTGGCGTACTTGCCGAAGTGCGGATCGGCAAACCAGGGCGGCATCTTCTTGGTTAATACAGCTTGTCGAATGGCTTTGGCCCAGGGGCGCACTTGCTCGTACGAACCGAGCGGCATGGGGCCGATTTCGCCGGTCCGGTGACAGCTCTGGCAGTTTTTCTGCAGGATCGGTAAGACGTCGTGATAAAAGCTTGGGGCAGGGGTGGTCGCAGCGGTGGCTAAACCTGCAACTAGCGATGCGAGCAGAACGGTCTTGAGTCTCATGCCAAGCGCTCCTTCGGCTGGATACAGTTTAATTGCCATAGCGGGTCGGCGTCAAGCCTCCCGAAACGATTCAGGAAAGAAGATAGTATCGTTCATTACAATTTGTAGCTTGAATGATTGGTTTATATGGTATATGAGGCGGGCTGAACACTTGCCAAATAGCTTATCGAATCGATTCGATTTAACTTGACCTTCCACGGCTGTCTGCCTTAGACTGGAACCCATAAACGAGGAGGAGCCAATGCTTGCTTCCCGGACCCGCTATTGGTTCGCCGTTATCCAACTTTCTTTGTTGACGGCTTCGATCGCGTTCGGTCAAGCCACGGCTGTAGTACAGATCGCAGGCGTCGTCACGGATCCAAACGGCGCTGCGGTTCCTGGCGCAACAGTTCGCGCCATTCAAACTGAAACAAATTTCGTGCGCGCGACCACTAGTGGCGCCGACGGCTCGTACGCGCTGCGCAATCTGCCAACCGGGCCGTATCGACTGGAAGTGACCGCGGACGGATTCAAGACCTTCAATCAGAAGGGCATCGTCCTGGAGGTGAACAACAACCCGACCGTCAACGTGGCGCTGGAGCTGGGCTCGTTGACACAGACGGTGGAGGTGCAAGCTAGTGCGTCAATGATTGAGACGCAGAACACCGGCGTGTCGCAAGTTATCGACCAGCGCCGGATCTCGGAGCTTCCGCTGAATGGACGCCAACCCACGCAACTTATCTTATTGTCGGGCGCTGCGGTAGTCGCGCCTCCGAGCGATCTGGCGAGCAGCAAGAACTATCCCAGCTCCACGACGATCGCGGTGGCCGGCGGGCAGGCCAACGGGACATATTACTTGCTGGATGGCGCCGATCACAATGACGCGTTCAGCAATGTGAATCTCCCGCTGCCCTTTCCCGACGCGTTGCAGGAGTTCAGCGTTATCACCAACGCAGTGCCGGCGCAGTATGGATTCCGCGCGGGCGGAGTGGTGAATGCCGTAACCCGAAGTGGTTCCAACTCCATCCACGGAAGCGCTTTCGAGTTTGTTCGGAATGGAAACACCAATGCGAAGAATTTCTTCGGTACGACTCGCGACAATCTCAAGCGCAATCAATTCGGCGGCGTAGTGGGCGGCCCTGTGCTGAAGGATCGGGTGTTCTTTTTTGGCGGCTACCAAGGCACGCGCATCCGCAGCGCGCCCCCGACAACCACTTTGTTTGTCCCCAACGCGGACGTGCTGCAAGGCAATTTCAATACGCTGGAGACCGGTTGTGGCGTTAATCGTACGTTGAAGAACCCGGCTACCGGTGCGCCGTTCGCGAACAATCAGATCCCGACCAGCCTATTTAATCAACAGGCGCTGAACATCCTGAAGTACGTGCCGGTTTCGAATGATCCTTGTGGCAAGCTCGTCATTGCCATTCCGAATCCACAGGACGAGGACCAGTTCATCGGACGCGGGGATTGGACACGCAGCACGCGTCATTCCATCTTTGGCCGTTATTATCTGACCGACTATCGCAATCCGGGAGTGTTTGACGGTAAGAATCTCCTGATCGCAACGCGGCCGGGAGTATTGGATCGCGTGCAATCGCTGGCGCTCGGCGACACCTTTGTCTTCACTCCCAATATGATCAACAGCTTCCACATCACCGGGACGCGAAAGCGCGTCAATCGGGGTCCTTCGCCCAACATGATCGACTCGGCAACTGTGGGACTGAAGATCATTAACACGCCTGGAAGCTTTCCTGAGGCTGCGGTGTCCGGCCGATTCGCCATCGGATGCGGCACCTGCGCCAAAGCGGTGATCAACAACAATGCGCTGCAGGTCGCCGACGACTTCAGCGCCGTGCTGGGCCGGCACCAGCTTTCTTTCGGCGTCAACTGGATCCACAACCAGCTCAACCTGTCCATTCTTAGAGCACTCACTGGCATCTACGCGTTCAATGGCAGCGCGACCAACGACGCCATGTCCGACTTTCTGCTTGGATCGACATCCAGTTTCCAGGAGGGCAACCCCTCCGAGATCAACTTCCGCCAGAACGTGTTCGGTCTTTACGTACACGACAATTTCCGGTTCTCAAACCGAATCACGATACAAGCCGGCCTGAGATGGGAACCGTATCTTCCCGAGGGCGAGAGATTCGGACGGCTCACTCACTTCGAACTGTCAAACTATGTGGCCAACGTTCATTCGACTGTGTTCCAGAATGCGCCCAAGGGATTCCTGTTTTCGGGCGAGCCGGGAATGCCGGAGAACGCGACTGAATCAAACCTACTGGTGTTGTCGCCCCGCATTGGTATTAGCTGGGGACTGGACAAGAGCGGGCGCACCAACCTGCGGGCGGCATATGGGATTTTGTATGACACGCCGAGCACGCAGTATTTCGACCGCATGAGCTTCGGTCCTCCATGGACCAGCGCGATCGTTCTCACCTCGCCCGTGGGCGGATTCACGGATCCTTTCAAAGACTATCCCGGCGGCAACCCGTTTCCGACCGCCACTCCTCCGCCCAAGAGCGCTTACTTCCCGCTCAGCGGCGCATACGCGAACCTGCCGCGGGACATCAAGCCGAGTTACACCCAACAATACAATTTGTCGTTGCAAAGACAGTTCGGAGGCGACTGGCTCCTTTCGGTTGGCTACCTCGGAAACCATTCGGTGCATCGTTGGGTGACGACTCAAGCGAACCGGGCCATCTATATTCCCGGGGCATCCACGCTAGCCAACACGCAACAACGCAGGCTTCTTTCACAACTGGATCCAGTCAATGGAGCCCTAGTGGCGACATTGCCGCAAGTCGACGATGGCGGAACAGCCGGTTACAACGGCTTGCTCGTGTCCATCAATCATCGCTTGAGCCGTCACGTGAGCCTGCTGGCGAACTACACCTGGTCGCACTGTATTTCGGACACCGATATCATTTCCGAAATTGTCGCCGCGACGTATCAGAATCCAAACAATCGGCGCGGCGACCACGGCAATTGTCAAACCGACATCCGGCACATTTTCAATCTGTCCGCGCTGCTGCAGAGTCCCGAGTTCAAAGGTACGTGGACCCGGCGCGTATTCAGCGGGTGGGAGCTATCGCCGATTATCACGAAGCGCTCGGGGTATTGGATCAGCGTGGTCACAGGCACGGACACCTCGCTGACTGCGGTGGGTCTGGACCGGCCAAACATCGTCGGTGACGTACACGCGGTCACGCAGAACATCGATCACTGGTTTAACAAGGCTGCCTTCCAGGCTAACGGCCCGGGGACCTATGGCAACGCCGGCCGCAGCATCATTCAGGGGCCGGGCGCTTTCACTTTCGATACGGCGCTGATCCGCCGGTTCCGGTTGCGCGAACGGATGCAACTGGAATTTCGCGCGGAGGCATTCAATATCCTGAATCATCCGGTCTTCGGAAATCCGTCGATATCGTTGGCAGATGCAAACATAGGCCGGATTTTAGTAGCCAACGATCCGCGGATTTTGCAGGGCGCGTTCCGGTTCGTTTTCTGACGGGCGTTGCAATGTTTCTAAACGATTCGATCTTGACCTTGCCGTCGCAGGCCGGGTCCCACTAAAATGAAGACTGAGACTGCGATCAAGCGCAGAGAGGTGAGGGAAATGAGCAAGTGGATTCTGCTTTCATTTGTAACGGTTAGTTCGTTCGCGGCCTCAGCGCCGCAGCAGCCGACGTTTACGAAAGACGTGGCCGCAATCCTGCAGGCACGCTGTCAGATCTGTCATCGGGCGGGAGAAGTGGCGCCGATGTCGCTGATGAATTATTCAGAGGCGCGCCCGTGGGCGAAGGCAATCAAGATCGCAGTAGCCACAAAGAAAATGCCGCCATGGTTCGCGGACCAAAAATACGGCCACTTCTCGAATGACCTTTCGCTGTCGCAGAGGGAGATCGATACGCTGGTGGCTTGGGCTGATAGTGGCGCGGTGGAAGGCAATCCGCGCGATCTGCCGAAGTCCGTTGGGTTCCAGGAAGGCTGGACGATCGGCAAGCCGGATTTGATTTTGGAGATGCCGGAGGAAATGAAGATCCCGGCCACCGGCACCATCGACATCATGTACCTGTTGATTCCGGCGAACTTCACCGAGGACCGCTGGATTCAAGCGGCCGAAATCCGGCCCGGCAGCCGTACGCTGGTGCATCACGTGAACGCGATCCTGAGGACCCCCGATCAGCCGACGCTGCGCAACGTCAAGCCTGGCGTTCCGTATATCCCGGCGAAGCGCACCAAGTTCACGCCGCCTGGAGAAGGGTCCCAACCCGACAGCGAGTTCTTCGTCGGATATGTGCCGGGGCTGCTTGGAAAAGTCTGGCCTGCCGGATCGGCAAAATTCGTTCCGAAGGGTTCCGATTTCATTTTCCAGATTCACTATCAGACCAACGGAACGGCGGGCGTGGACCGCACTAAGATCGGGCTGATCTTTTCAAAGGAGCCGCCCAAGCAGCGAGTGCTTTCCGCGGTGGCAAAGAGCTGGACCTTCGTGATTCCTCCCGGAGCGCCGAACCACGAAGTGCATTCGATGGTGGAGTTCGCCTCCGATGTGACGCTAGTCAGCCTGCAGCCGCACATGCACTATCGGGGCAAAGATTACGAGTACAAGGCCGTGTATCCTTCCGGTGAGACCGAAGTGCTGCTGCAAGTGCCGCGCTACGACTTCAACTGGCAGCTCACGTATTTCCTCGAAAAACCGAAGTTGATGCCGCGCGGCACTCGCATCGAATGCACGGCGCATTACGACAACTCTGTCAATAATCCGCACAACCCCGATCCCACCGCGACTATCGCCTACGGTGAGCAAAGTTGGGATGAGATGATGAGCGGGTGGATGGAAGTGGCGTTCGATCCGGGCAAGAATGCCAAGCAGCTCTTCGTGGTGAAGAGCGCGGAGACGGCGGCAAAGTAGCTCGATCCAATTCATCTCGAAGAGTCGACATGCGAATCCTAGTTGCGTTACTTGTTGCGGCGGCTTCGGTTGCCGCAGGGCCGCGGGAGTTTGGCCGCGCTGAACTACAGAAAGCCATCGAGCAGCGGGGCCTGCGCAATCTTCAGGTTCAAGAGGCGATTGAGGCCGGCGCGCCCGAGTCCTATGCGATCACTGCGGGCAAGGTCACTGGCAGTGATGAACGCGGGCTGATGTACGGTCTGCTCGCCGCGGCTGAGCAGATTCGCGCTGACGGGAAACTGACCGCCGCCAAGGACTCGCCGCGCACAGCCATGCGTGGCATTCGCTACTTCATCCATAATGCGGATCTGGAGCGCGACTGGTATTACTCGCACGCGTATTGGGATGAGTACCTGTCGATGTTGGCGCGCAATCGGTTCAATCGATTCAATCTCGTTTTTGCGCATCAGACCGGCTATCTGGCGCCGCCTTATCCTTTCTGGATTGACCTGCCTGAGTTTCCGGCCATCAAGGCGCGCAATCTGAGCGCGGCGCAGCGCCAGCAGAATTTCGAAATGCTGCAGTACATCTCGCAAGGTGCTCGCGACCGTGGGATCGATTTCACATTGGGCGTGTGGGAGCACGATTCGTGGCGATTTGCAGAGCGGTCACAGACGCCTATGACCGATGGGCTGACGGCGGAAAACATCGGTCCGTATAGCTATGCCGCGCTCAAGAAGGTGCTGGAACTGTGTCCTGCGATTACGAGCGTGCAGATGCGCACGAATACGGAGTCGGGGATTCCCACCGATCGGCAGGTCGATTTCTATAAGAACTACGTGTTCCGCGCGATTCGCGATGCCGGGCGGCCGGTATTTCTCGACCTGCGCGGCTGGATCGTCGCCGGAGGAATGGTGAAGGCGGCGAACGAGGTGGGAATTCCGGTTCGGCTGTCGACCAAGTATTGGGCCGAGGATTTGGGACGGCCGTACCAGCCGGCGGAAACGTATCCGAACTACAGTTACTTGAATTTTCTCGAGAAGCCGCGGTCGTACAAATTCTATTGGGAGATGTGGGGGCTCGGTTCGAATCGGCTGATGCTGTGGGGTAACCCGGATTATGTAAGGCGCGCGGCTTCGACGTTCGGTTTGAGCGGGGCGGAGGGGTTCGAGATCGATCCACCGCTGGCGCAAAAGGGATTCGGCAATCGGCCGGGGACCTGGGGCATCTTCACCGACGCGGAAAAGAATCGCGCTTTTTGGAAGTGGGAATTCGAGCGCTACTGGTTGTTCTACCGGCTGTGGGGCCGGCTGAGTTACGATCCGCAAACATCCGAGCGGGCGTGGATGGACGAATTGAAGCAGCGCTTTGGAGCGGCGGCGCCCGACGTGATGACCGCTTACGCGAGCGCGAGCCAGGTGATCAACGAGATCGTGGCCGTGCATTTGGCCGACCCGAACATGTATATCTGGCCGGAGATCAATCCAGGCGGGCTCACGGATTCTTACCGCGAAGTGCTGCCGAGCGATTGGCGATACGTTGCTTCGATACCGGAGGCGGTGAAGAATCGATTGGAAGGCATCGCGTCCGCCAAGCAGACGGCTCCCGATACTGCGGCGCGGTTCGAGGAGATGGCTCGGCAAACCGAAGCAGCGGTTGAGCGCGCGAAGAAAAAGGTGGCTGCGGACAATCGCGAATGGTTATCGTCAGAGCCGGATTTTCTGACACTCGCGGGAATGGCTCGCTATCATGCGCACAAGCAGCGCGGAACTTATTTGCTGGCGTATTTCGATCGCACCGCCGATGCCGATGCGCTGGCCTCGGCGCGGCGCGAACTGCAGGCGGGCCTCGAGACTTGGGAGCGCCTGGTGAAGATCACGAACGTGTATCCGTCGCAGATGGCCTTTGGGCCGGACGACATCGGTCACTGGCGCGATAAGCTTCCTTATGTGAAACACGATCTCGCGCTGGTCGACGAGCGCGAGGATGTGCTGAAGCGGTTTGGGCGGTTCGATGCTGGGTTCGATTTCGGTGGGGCGGTTCGGAAGCAACCGCGCTACGGCGCCTATCGCGAGGACAATTACGTGTTCGGCAACACGGTGGAGCCTCGGTTTACGGGCGTCGATGCCAAGGCTCGGTATAGCGATGAGGCGGGATTCGGCTGGTTGGCGGATGGCGAGCGCGAAGCCGTCGCGATTCCATTGACGTCGTATCACGAAGTGCGCGCAGTGGCCAAAGATCCGAAGAACCTGCCGCATGATGTGCTTTTCCGCGACTTCGTCCGTGGGCGTGGGGCGCAATCTTTCGGCGTGAAGATGCCGGCGGGCGAGTATCGAGTTCTACTGCTGCATCCGGATTCAAGCGTCGAGGAGAAGACGCTTCGGTCGGAATCGGGGAAGATCACGATTCCCTTCCCTGCCGGTGAATGGTCGGTTAGCGGGATCGTGGTTAAGGGTTCTGGTGAAAAGCCTGCGTTTCCGGCTCCGTTCGTTTCTGCTTCGAACGCGAGGCCGCAGCTTCGGCACACTGCGCCGTCGAGCGCGCAAGCCGGAGCGCCATTGTCGCTCAGTTTGTCGCTTTCGAGTACAGCCGGAGTTCACTCGGTTCGCCTGCACTACCGCGCCGTCAATCAGCTCACCGAGTTCAAGACGCTGGAAGCTGCGCCGGGCAAGGCGTTCACTATCCCGGCGAGCGACGTGTCCGATCATTGGGATCTGATGTACTACTTCGAAGTTCTCAAC
>JBGPSX010000085.1:0-10986 GCA_041490325.1 Bryobacteraceae bacterium
ACCGAAGATCATCAGGAAGGCGTGCGAGCGTTCTTAGAAAAGCGCCCGCCGAAGTTCCGAGGGAGATAAGGCTATGGCTTTCGAACAGATCATCGTTGAAAAGGAAGACCACGTAGCCACCATCACGCTGAACCGTCCGGCCAAGCTCAATGCCTATTCCGAAGTGATGATCCACGAAATCCTGGCGGCGTTAGCCGATGCTCGCGATGACGACAACGTCCGTGCCGTGATTCTGACCGGCTCAGGTAGAGGGTTCTGCTCGGGCGGTGACATCAGCCGCGACTTCCAGTATCCCGCGAGATATCGCGGCCATCGTCTTGAATCCATGCTAGAAATGCGCGAGAACATGCATGAGTTAGTGAGGTTCTTGCAGCGCTTCGACAAGCCCGTGATCGCGGCAGTAAACGGCGCGGCCGTGGCAGGAGGCCTGACGCTAGCGCTAAGCTGCGACTTCCGCATCGCGGCCGAAAGCGCAAAATTAGGCGACACGTCGCTGCGTTTCGGTCTGCTCCCAGACGAGGGTGGCGCTTATTTCTTCCCGCGATTCATGGCCGTCGACCGCGCATTGAAGATGTCTCTCTTCTCAGAGGTTCTGTCATCCCGCGAAGCCCTGGCGGCGGGCTTAGTAACCGAAGTAGTCCCCGACGCGGAGCTCATGCCCACAGCGCGAGCATGGGCAAGGCGATTGGCCGAAGGCCCGCCGATAGCAATCCGCATAGCGAAGCGCATGATGTACAAGCAACTCTCGATGACCCTAGACAACGCGCTAGAAGATGCAGCGATGGCAACGTTAGTGACCAACTACACCGACGACGTAAAAGAAGGCACAGCCGCGTTCCACGAAAAACGCAAACCAAAATTTCAAGGCAAGTAGGGCACATGCGTGACTCCAACCGACCTCAGTCCAAACTCGCCAAATCAGCTTGAACGCGTGGCTGCCGTCCCTCGTCATAGGCTTAGAGAATGGCTTTAAGCCGATAACGTCTGAAGATGCCGCCACCCAGATTCTCCGTTGTAATCCCGGCTCGAAACGAAGCACGCTTCATCGGTCCATGCCTGGAATCGATTCAGGTTGCCGCCACGGCTTATCCGGGCCAGTTGGAAGTAATCGTCGTTTTGAACCGTTGTTCAGACAGAACCGAAGAGATCGCCCACGGCTTCGGTGCGCGAACGATTCGGGAGGACGCTAGGAACTTGGCAAAGATCCGCAATGCTGGCGCGCATTCGGCTGTGGGCCAGGTGTTGGTGACAATTGACGCGGACAGCCGGATGAGCCCTGGTACGCTGGTCGCGATTGACCGAGCACTGTCTTCTGGCACAACCGTGGGAGGCGGTACTGTCATTCGTCCAGACCGGTCTTCGATAGGCATTAAGTTGACGCTATTGTTGTTCAACCTTTTCGTTCTGATTTGCCAGCTCTCTGGCGGGATGTTTTGGTGCTTCCGCGAGGATTTTGAATCAATCGGAGGCTTCAACGAAAACCTGGTTAGCGCAGAGGACCTCGATTTTGCGAGACGTTTAAAGGCATACGGAAAAAGGGTACAGAGACCCTTCTCCACGCTGCGCGGTGCCTATATCGTCACATCCTGTCGCAAGTTCGACGTATTTGGCGACTGGTGCGTTTTTAGAAATCCTCTTCTCATGTGGCATCTTCTGAAGGGAAAGAACCAAAATGACGCCGACACCTTTTACTACGACTTCGAGCGGTGAATAGCCCTGCGCGAAACGTACATCTCACTTCTTCTTCCCGCCCAAAAAACCCTTCAATATATCCCCTGCTGTTTTCCCCGCATCTCCCCCAATCCGATTCAACTGGTCAGTCGCAATTCCCTTGATATCCGGCCGAAACACGGGATCCGCGCTAGTCCCCACAATGAAAAAAGGAATCGCCGTATTGCTCACCGCCGCGGCCAAACCGGGCATATGCGCCATCACCCGCATCTTGAAATTCAAAGCATTCTGCGGACTGACGGTTCCCTCGCCCGTCATCTCGCCGATCCCCGCGACCACCAGCTTCACATCCTGCGCACTGGCCCCCTCTGGCGCATAGCGAACGTTCGCGCTCAAAGTCTGAATTTCCGTATCCGGCCCCGACTTGATTCCCGCCAGCCTCTCGATCACCGCCATCTTCCGCCCCAGATCAAACCCGGCCAGACGCGCGTTGCTCAGCGCGACCGATCCCACAGTTACAAGCCGATCGGCCGGGCCGTCCGAAGATAACTTCACGCTCGCCGTTCCAGCCCGCAGTGACGATCCGCCGGGCAGCACGACCCCCAGCGCAGGCAGCATTTCCGCCAGCTCAGTAACCGGCATGTTCGGTCCGGAAAGATTCATCCGAAGGATCACGGAATCGCCGCGCTCCTCATATGCCCCCGCCAGACTCGCCTGCGCACCCCCAATGTGGATCTCACCGCGCTGCAGCGTCCCAGAGTGCTTCCCCAAATCATGCTCCACTGCAAAAACAAATTCGACCACTCGCCGCGCCGGCGTCGCATTTCTCGCGAGCTTCAGCTTCTCGGCCTTCAGCTTCCCATCCACGCGTACCGTCTTGCCGTCTGAAGCGCCATTGCCCTCGAACGAAACCAGTCCACCCAAAGTCGGCGCCATGGCATTCAATCCGGATAGCGCCAGATCGAGATCGGCCACCTTGAGGCTCGCAGTCAGCGGCGTGGAAGCGACGTTGCCTTGGTCCAACGGACCCGCCTTTCCGGTTAACTTCACCGTCCCTCCACCGGCCACCTTGGCCGCAAAAGAAAACGGGAACGCCGACGTGCCAGAGAAATCATCCAGCTCGATATCGACTTGCTCTAACACCACCGGCTTCGAACGGCTGCCGGTCCGGCCCAGCGTCAGCCGGCCATTCGCGATCTTCACTGACTTCACCGACAAGTCCAGCGGAGCTTGGCCGGCGGAGCCAGCCGCGCTCTCCGGACCGCGCTTCGCTCCCAAGCTCGAGAAATTCCAAGCCGACGGCGATTCGATCAGCGTGATTTCAGGTTGATCGATAGTCAACCCAGTGATATTCAACTTGCGCGAGAAGATCAGCGGAACAAGCTCAACCGCGACCTTCAGCTCCTTCGCGCGCACGAACGGAGTTTTCCCGAAAGCGGCATCATCGGCAATGGAAAGGTCGGTCGCCGAAACGCCACCGGAGAGAATCGCCAGCTTGAGATCCCCGACCTTTACCTCCCGGCCCAGCGCTTGCGTGAGATTCGACTCCAGCATCGGCCGGAAAGTATTGGCCTGAATCAAGAACGGCAGCGCGACTAGGATCAGGACCAACACAACCGCCGCGATCGCGACCCAACGGCCGACCCGTTTCATCGCGCCGCCGGCAACATATTGCGGATCGCTGCAATGCGCCAGCCCTCCGGCCCTCGGGTTACTACTATCGACGTCCACATATGCCGGGTCTCGCCACCGGCCGGACCGGCCAAATCGTAGCGCCCATCCGCCAGCGCCACATCCCGCGAAACGAACCGAACGGAGGTCAGCGTAATGGAGCGCTGCCCACTGGAATTCTGCGAGCTCGCCATGGTGCCCTTAACCACGTCAGGCCGGCCCTTTCGCCACTCACCGGAAGACACCAATTGATCGGCATCGACGGTGAACAAAGCTTCAATGGCCGCAGCGTCCTGATGCGAGCGCGCATCCATATATTTCTGCACGATCGCTCGAACCGGACCCTCATCCCCGCCCTGAGCAAACAACAATCCAGCAAACAGAAAGCAAACTTTCATGCAGCCATTCTATTGCAAGAAGCCTAGTAACGGACGTTTGTAGATTATTTCCGCCACCGCCCCGACACCTTACGCGCAAACTGCGCCCGTCAGTGACGGAATTGCTGGGAAGCTGAGTAGGGTGGACTTCAGTCCGCGGCCGGTTTTAAACCGGCAGCAGAAAGTGGCGCATCACAACAACACACCGACCCGGTCACCCGCTGGTCTTCCTCCGCCTCTTGGGTTTGTTTTCAAAATCATGCTGGCACTTCTCCATCCACACCCTCCCAGACCGAAAGACGACTCCCTCGGTCTCGAGCCTCAGCCTCTGCTCGAGCCCATTCTCGCCCGGCAGGCTGATCTTCCCGCCCGCCCCCACCACGCGATGCCACGGCAGGCCGCGCGCGTTCTGCAACGCCCAAACCACCTGCCGGGCGCAACCCGGAAATCCCGCCGCGCTCGCGACGTCGCCGTATGTAGAGACTTTACCTTTAGGAATCTTACGAATGGTGTCGCGAATGATAGCCAGCACAGGTCTATTGTGTGCGATTTATTGTGCGCGATACCAGGCCAGGGTGCGCCGCAGCCCTTGTTCGAGCGAGTATTGCGGCGCATGCCCGAGATCGCGTTGAGCAGCGGTAGTGTCAGCTTGCGAATCCCGCACATCGCCGGCTCGCGCAGCCTCGTACTTCGCCGGCAACGTCACTCCCTCGATCCCCTGCAACACCTGCCACACATGATTGACCGAATAGCAATCGCCGTTCCCCGCGTTGTACATCTTGCCGGCAGCGCCTTCCGCTTTTGCGGCCTTCAAACACAAGGCCGTCACATCCTGCACGTATGTCCAGTCGCGCGTCTGCTCGCCGTCACCGAAAATCGTAGGCGAGCAACGATCGATAACCGCCCGCATGAATCGCGAAATCACGCCCGAGTACGCGCTGGACGGATCCTGCCGCTCGCCGTAAACGTTGAAAAATCGCAGCGACACGGTTTCGAGACCAAAGCAGGAGTGAAACACGCTCGCGTAGTATTCCCCCATGAGTTTTTGCACCGCGTAAGGCGACTTGGGCCGCGGCGCCATGTTCTCCACTTTGGGCAGCACAGCCGTATCGCCATAGGCCGACGACGACCCAGCGTAAATCACCCGCCGCGCTCCGCCCTCCGCACAAGCGCGAAACACGTTGAACGTGCCATCGATATTCACTTCGTGGGAAGGCGCGGGTTCTTGAATCGAGCGCGGGACCGAGGGAATCGCCGCCAGGTGAAACACCGTGTCCGCGCCTCGCAGCACCGCCGCGATCGCAGGATAGTCCCGAATATCCGCGCGATCGAATTCGATGCCCGACCGCACCTCCTCCAGGTTCTTTTCATGCCCGCTCAAGAGATTGTCGATCACGTGCACGCGGCCGTCGCCCTCGGCCAGGAGCCTGCGCACCAGCGCGGATCCGATGAAACCCGCTCCCCCCGTCACCACGTACCGTTTCATGCCGCCAGTTGCTCGATCTCGTTCTCGAGAAATCGCAGCGAGTCCGTCGCGAGCTTCTCCGCTCCCGGCGTGAAATCGAAAGCCTCCATCGACACCCAATGCTGATAGTTACGCCGTCGAAGCGTGTCCAGCACCGGTTTGAAATCGTAAGTCCCGGCGCCGGGATGCCGGCCATCCATCTCGTTGACGTGGACATGCCGGATCACGTCGAAATAGCGATCCACCAGCATAGCGTGCGGCTCGGTTTCATCCACAGCGTTGTGCGTGTCGAACATCGTCCGCACCGCCGGACTCGCGATCTGCTTCACGATACCGGCCGCCTCCGCCAGGTTAGTAATCACGTTCGCTTGCACGATGGGCAGTGCCTCCACGAGAATCGTCACGCCACGTTGTTCCGCATGACCCGCTACTCCCGCCAGCCCGTCCACGTAATTCCTGGTGGCTTCCTGCCGGCTCAAGCCGTCCACGGTCGAGCGCTGTTGCGGAGAACCGAAGACCATCACGCCGTTCTCGCCCAGATCGGCGCATAGATCGATCAGCTCGACAATGTGCTGCCAGCTTCGCTCGCGCAGCGCAGCATCCGGAGTAGTGACGTGCAAACCTTTCGGCGACACCATCAGCCAATGCAGTCCAACAAACGTCAGTCCCTCGCCGCGAATAATCTCGCGGTAACGCGTGCGGTCGTGTTGCGTTATCTCGGAGGGTCGATCCGCCAGCGTAAACGGCGCGATCTCGATGCCCGAATATCCGATGCGGCGCACGCTCCGGCACACATCTTCGAGCGGCGCTTTTCCCCAGGCTTCATTGCAGACCGCGTGTTTGAACTGGAACGAAAGTCCCAAGATCTATTCCTTGGTCGCAACCGCGATCAGCGACAAACCGCGCCAAGGCATCCAACCATCCACGCGCCGCCAGATCCACACGGTCTTATCGAAGACCTTCAACATGACCTTGCTGATGCGTTTTCGATGCAGCACTTTCCCGTAAAACCACCAGGCAGGCGTCGCAATCTTGTTGAACTGGTACATCTGCTGGATCGAGAAGCCGCGCTTTTCGAGCAGCCCGCGCAACTCCGGCTTGTCGAATCGCCGCCGATGGCCCAGAGAATTGTCCAGGCTTCCAAAAAGCTTGGTGCCCTGCGGCACCAATACGATCATCGATCCACCCGGCTTCAGCGCCTGGTAGGTCCATCCGATCACCGCCTCGGGATCTTCGGAATGCTCCAACACGTTCACGCACAGGACGGTATCAAAGGGCCCGCCCGCGGTATCGAAATCTTCTGCAACATCCGGGTCGAGCTTACGAACCGAAACGTTGGGCGTGCGCAGAAAGCGGTTGTTGAGAGCATGCAGATACAGCGGATCTTTTTCCGCCGCGACGTAGCACAGTCTGCGGCCCATCAGACGCGACGCAATGTTTCCGATTCCGGCGCCCAGTTCGAGCACCGTATCGCCGATGTGCGGCCGCAGCGTTCGCGCCAGCCAGCTCAGATACTGCGGCGTCCCGGTCAAGTTGTTGAGAAATGCCCGGCCGAACGGCTCCGAGTAAAGATCGTCGATGACCCAGTAGCGCAGAATCACGCCCAGCGCCTTGACGCCGTCTTTCCATCCGATCTTCTTGCCTTCTTCGTAGGTGCGGCCGTGGTAGCTGATCGGAACCTCGTAGACTCGCAGCTTCCGCTTGGCGCACTTCATCGTGATCTCGGGCTCGAAGCCGAAACGATCGGAGCGAATGGGAATGCTCTTGAGCAGGTCGGTGCGAAAGACCTTGTAACACGTTTCCATGTCCGTCAGATTCAGGTTGCTGAACATGTTAGACAGCAAGGTCAGATACTTGTTGATCATCGAGTGCCAGAACGGAAGCGCTCGCGTTTGGACGCCCGCCAGATAGCGCGAGCCAAACACGGCGTCGGCGTGACCGTCCAGCAGCGGCTTCAACAGCTTGTGATACTCGGAGGGATCGTATTCGAGGTCGGCGTCCTGCACGATACAGAAATCGCCAGTGGCCTGCTCGATAGCCGTTCGAACCGCCGCCCCTTTCCCTTCGTTCACCGGCTTGCGAATGAGCCGGATGGAGGGTTCATAGGTGGCCAGCCGCTTGAGAATGTCCGACGTGCCGTCAGTGGAGCAGTCATCCACGATCACCAGCTCGCGCTCCATGTTCTCCGGCAGCGGCGTGGCGAGCACTTGGGCGAGACTTCGCTCCACGACCGTACGCTCGTTGTAGACAGGGATAAGAATGGACAACCGCAACTCATCAGTATAGGGCGTAGAGCAACAAAAAAGGCCGCCCTACTGCCGGGCGGCCTCAGACTCTCGGAACCGACTTTGATGATTGCTTTAACGCGGGGTGGTGTGCTCGCGCTCTTCCTTCGCTTCTACCTTTTGCCCGCGCACCCATTCATCAGCCTGCTTTTGGGCTTCATCCTTCGTAATTCCATAGCGTTCCTGAATGCGCCCGATGAGCTGATCCTTCTTGCCGGCCACCTGTTCCCAGTCGCTATCGGTAAGCTTGCCCCACTTCTCGCGGGCTTTACCCTTGAGCTGTTTCCAGTTGCCTTCTGCGATATCCCAATTCATGATTTGGTTTACTCCTTCGTGTTTAGACAGAGCACGATGGAGTCCATTCAGTAACCCCATTGAAACTCGCACTGCTATCTTTTTGTAACGCGGCAATATTTGCTGCCAGCTTCTGCGATTCGCGGCGCAAAACGTGCTACCAGTAGAGATTGGATCCAATCTTCGAGACCAACTTGCCGGGCATCGAGCGGCATGCGCGCGGCAAGGTGCGCGATGTTTATGCCGCTGGTGATTTTCTCGTCATCGTGGCAACAGATCGCCTTTCAGCTTTCGACTACATTCTCCCGACGCCCATTCCGGACAAAGGAAGGGTTTTAACCGCGTTGACGATTTTCTGGCTGGATTTGCTCGGTGACATCGTGCCCAATCATTTTGTAACGGCGAATGTCGCGGAGTATCCGGAACAGTTTCAACCTTTCCGCGATCAGTTGGAGGGCCGTTCCATGCTGGTTCGCCGCGCCCGCATGGTCGAAGTGGAGTGCGTGGCGCGCGGCTATGTTTCGGGATCCGGATGGAAGGACTACCGCAAGGACGGTAAGATTTGCGGCATTCCGCTGCCTGCCGGGCTGCGCGAAAGCGATCGATTGCCGGAGCCGATCTTCACGCCCGCCACCAAGGCGCAGTCCGGACACGATGAAAATATTTCCTTCGAGACCGCGGCCAACCAGATCGGCCAGCCGCTCGCGGCGCGATTGCGCGACCTGACGCTTGAAATTTACAATCGCGCGGCGCGCTACGCCGAAACGCGTGGGATCATCATCGCTGACACCAAGTTTGAATTCGGATTCGTGGGCGATGAGTTGGTGTTGGGCGATGAAGTCCTCACGCCCGATTCTTCGCGCTTCTGGCCTCAGGCTAGCTACCAGCCGGGCGGGCCGCAGCCGTCGTTCGACAAGCAATACGTTCGGGATTACCTCGAATCGATCCACTGGAACAAGCAACCTCCAGCGCCGGCGCTTCCATCGGATGTGGCGGCGCGGACCAGTGAGAAATACCGCGAAGCATATCGCGTCCTGACGGGGAAGCCACTGTGAATTGGATCGATCTGTTTCTCCTATTCGTAATTGGCCTGTCGGTGGTGGGCGGCCTGATGGGCGGGTTTGCGCGAGTTGGAGTTGGATTCATCGCGGCCATTCTGGGAATCTTCATCGCGTTCTGGTGTTACGGAATCGCCGGAGCATACGTGCTGGACTACGTCAACTCGCGCGCGATCGCGAACCTGATCGGATTCTTCGTGATCTTCTTCGGCATCGTTATCGTCGGCGCGATCGTGGGCAGTATCCTCGCCAGGTTTTTCAAGTGGGTGGGACTGTCCTGGTTCGATCGCTTGCTTGGCGGAGCTTTCGGAGCTGTGCGCGGAATCGTTGTAGCCGTAGCCCTGGTGACGGTCTTGCTGGCATTCGCGCCAACGCCGCCGCCGAAATCCATCGTCGACTCGAAGCTGTTGCCTTATATGCTGGGCGTTTCGAACGTTGTGGCGGCTATGACTCCTCGTGAGATCAAGGATGCTTTCCGTGACGCGAAAGAGAACGCGGAAAAAGCGTGGGCCCAGCACCGCTCGCATCCGCCGGAGGCTATACGCCGGGAATGAAGCTGCTCATTTTTGATCTGGACGGAACGCTGATCGACTCTAAGCTCGACCTGGTGCATTCGGTCAACGCCGCGCGGGCGCTGATGCAGCTTCCGGCGATTTCTGAAGAACTGGTCTCTTCCTACGTAGGCAACGGCGCGCCGGTATTGATGCGCCGCGCACTGGGCCCGGAAGCAAGCGAAGGCGACGTGCAGCGCGCGCTCGAATACTTTCTGGGCTACTATCGCGATCACATGCTGGACAACACCTACCTCTACCCGGGGGTCAGAGAAGCGCTGGACAGCATGCTCGCAGCCGGAACGAAAATGGCGGTGCTGACCAATAAGCCGGTACGATTCAGCCGCGCGATCATTGACGGACTCGGCGTCGGCCCGCACTTCTTTCAGGTCTACGGCGGAAACAGTTTCGAACAGAAGAAACCGGATCCTATCGGAATTGAAACGCTGCTCAAAGAAAGTGGGGTTCCGCGCGAGGCGGCCATCATGGTCGGCGATAGCAGCGTCGATATCCGGACCGCGCGGAACGCGAAAGTGAAGGCCTGCGGCGTGACCTACGGATTCCAGCCGGAGGGCTTCGAGCAGGATCCACCTGATTTTGTAGTCGACCACCTGTGCCAACTGGCCGAGTACGTTCTCAACGGAATTTGAAACCGCTCCCTTTGGTCACGGCTCAGAATGAACGCTAGTGTATTTCCGAACGAATATTCATGTCACCGTGCATTTACAGAACGATAATCAAAGCCGCTAGCCGAGCCGTGACCAAAGGGAGCGGTGGCTTTTCAGCGCCGTGTGAAGTCTGCTAACGCTTCAACTTTTTTCCAGGCAGCGCCGGAATCCAGCGATTCCGAGGCGCGTTTCATCCCGTCGCGAAGATCGGATGCAATGCCTGCGGCAACCAGGGCAGCCGCGGCGTTCACCAGCACGATGTCGCGGCGAGCGCCGGGTTCGCCTTGAAGAATTGCTCGAGCAAGTTGAGTATTCCGCGCGCGATCGCCGCCCGCCAGATCCGCGGCGCTAGCCGGCTCTACGCCGAAATCGGATGGGCTCCACGAAATCTGCCGAACTTGAGGTCCTCGTATTTCGAAGACGGTAGTGGATCCGGTGGTCGTCACTTCGTCCATGCCGTCGGAACCATGCACTACAAAAGCGCGCTGGCAGTCCAGGCCGGCCAGGGCATTGGCCATCAACTCGGCCGCCTCAACTGAGGGAGCACCGATCAATTGATGCGTCGCTCGCGCGGGATTGGTGAGCGGGCCCAGGAGATTGAACGCGGTCCGCATTTTCAACTCGAGCCGCGCCGGTTGTGCATGTTTCATCGCCGGGTGAAACGCCGGTGCGAACAGGAATCCGATGCCGACTTCGCGTATGGCGCGCGACGCGTCCTCGGGCGAGGTCAGCAGGGCGATGCCGAGTTCTTCGAGCAGGTCGGCGCTCCCACACAGACTCGAAAGCGACCGGTTGCCGTGTTTCGCGACGCGAACACCCGCGCCAGCGACCACGAATGCGGCCACGGTCGAGATGTTGAAGGTATGGCCGCCGTCACCGCCCGTACCGCAGGTATCGAGCAGCGGCTCGGAATCCAGGCCTGCATCCACTCGCGCCGATTTTTCAC
>JBGPSX010000086.1:0-10964 GCA_041490325.1 Bryobacteraceae bacterium
CGGCGCCGTTGTCTGGGATCTGGATACGTTGCGCGATTTCGAAACCGTCAACGGCGTGAAGGCGCACGGCGGCTCGTTGAACGCGACAGGGCCGACTATCGCGGGCGGAATCATGTTCGTGAATTCCGGTTACAGCCAGCTCATGGGCATGGGTGGAAATGTTCTACTGGCTCTGTCGGTGGACGGCAAGTAGCTTCGCCGCGTTCACGAATCAAACCGATCCATAGGATCCGCAGAAACGGTTCGATTCCACCATCTCCGCGGAGCGACTGGGGCACTTGATCATGGCGTGGCGCTCGTCAATGCGGAACACAAGTGTCCCATTTGCGGACAGTGTCCCGCGACTTTCGGTAGCGACTTCAACTGCTTAGTGGTGGCAGTCGGCTTGCGCTAGCAATCCGTGACGTGGGTCATCTGGCAAAATTGGGTACAGGCACGGAGTTTCCGCCTTGGAAATTCTTTCATGCTTGGATTTCGAGCGGCGGAAATCCGATCCTGCCCCCAATTTACCGAGGGAATCTGAGCCTGTCCTCAATTTACCGAGGAATTTTCCAACCGGGCAGTTGACGATGACTTGTGTGACAAAAGAAGAGATGCAACGCGAATTGGACGTAACTAACCTGCGCATTCTGGTGGGTGACGATCAGGTGGATGTGCTGGAAGCGCTGCGGTTATTGTTGAAAGGCGCGGGGTATCAGAGCGTTCTAGTGGATTCGCCGCAGGCTGTGCTGCGTGCCGCGCGTGCGGAGCTGTTCGACCTCATTCTGATGGACCTAAATTACGCGCGCGATACAACGTCGGGCGCTGAGGGCTTGGATCTCTTGTCGAGCCTGGAGGCGCAGAATAATTCCGCGCCCATCATTGTGATGACGGCCTGGGGAAATGTGGAGCTGGCCGTGGAAGCGATGCGGCGCGGCGCCGTTGATTTTGTGCAGAAGCCGTGGGACAACGCGCGGCTGCTGGGGACAATTCGTAAGCAGGCGTCGGAAGCCGTCGAGCGGGTGAAGGCGGATCGACGCGTGAAGTCGGAGCTGGAGATCGCACGCAACGTGCAGCAGAAGTTGTTTCCCGGACAGACACGGCTTCTGAGCACGGTTGACTATTTCGGACTGTGTGTGCCGGCTCGCGAAGTGAGTGGCGACTACTACGATTTTCTGGACCTGGGAGAAAATGGCCTGGGCTTCGTATTGGCCGATGTGTCCGGCAAAGGTGTCGCTGCGGCGCTGCTGATGGCCAATCTGCAAGCCTGTTTTCGCAGTCAGTCGCCGGAAACGCTTCGGCAGCCCGCCAGCATGCTGCGTTCGGTGAACAAATTGTTTTACGATTCGACGCCGCCCGAGCATTTCGCCACGCTGTTCTTCGGCGCTTATGACAATAAGACGCGATCGCTGCGATATGCGAATTGCGGCCATCTGCCGCCTTTTTTGCTGCGCGCTTCGGGCGGGGTGGAGAGGCTGGAAGCTACCGCAACCGTTTTGGGCGTTTTCAGTACTTGGATTTCTGAGGAGCGCGTGGTTGAGTTGTTGCCGGGCGACACGTTGGTCCTGTTTTCGGACGGCGTAACGGAGGCGGGAATCGAAGCCGGCAAGGAATTCGGCGAGGATGGATTGCTGGAAGTAATCCGAGCTGGTCACGGGCTCTCGGCTGAGACGCTGGTCAATGGCATCGTCGCCGCGATCGCCGGTGACAAGCACGATGACGTCACCGCCGTCGCCGTCAGAGGCAAGTAGCTCCTTCTTCGTTAGAATAGCTGCATGTTCAAGTGCATCTCGATTGCACTACTATCCTGTCTTATGCTTTCCGCCGAAGCGCTGAAGGTCGATCACGTCACTGTAGCCGGTAAGGACTTGCGTGCTATGCAGCGTGCGCTCGCGTCTGTGGGGATCAAGACCGAATACGGTGGTCCGCATTCCAATCACGCTACCGAGATGGCGCTGGCTAGTTTTCCCGATGGTTCTTATCTGGAGCTGATCGCGATTCAACCACAAGCCGATCCTGCGGCGGTTGCGGCGCATGAGTGGCGCAAGTCGCTCGAGTCTAACGGTGGACCCTGCGCTTGGGCTGTACGTCCGGCGGATCTCGGCGCAGAGGTCGCTCGCCTGCGTGCGGCGGGCGCTACCACGAGTGATGCACGAAAGAATGGCCGCAAGCGGCCCGACGGAGTCCAACTTGAGTGGGAAACGGCTCAGGTCGGGCAGGGGAATGGAACATTCTTCCCGTTTCTGATTCACGACTTTACTCCGAGGGAGCGGCGGGCCTTCCCGAGCGGCAATCCGACTACGCTCGACTATACGGGCGTGGCGAAGGTGGTTCTTGCCGTCAGCGATCTCGACGCGGCCATTGCTCGATTCAAGAAAGTCTACGGACTCGCTGATCCGCGGCGCCAGGATGATCCGGCTTTCGGCGCCAAGCTGGCTTGGTTTTCAGGAACGCCGGTGGTCCTGGCAGCGCCGCTCGATTCCAAATCCTGGTTGACTGAGCGAATCAAACGGTTTGGCGAGGCTCCTTGCGCCTTTATCCTGGCGCACACCGCCAAAGTGACCGCGGCGGTCAAACCTTCCACTTGGTTCGATAGGCAAGTAATCTGGGTTGACGAGGCCGCACTCGGCTGGCGTCTCGGGACGGAACCCGCTGGCAAATGAGGATTGTCGCGAGTGCGCTGCTGGCCGTGGCCGCCGCCGCTGCCCAACTTCCGATCGATCCTGAAATCGCCGGCGAAATCGCGAAGATCAAGGCCATCGACAATCACGCGCATCCGGTCCGGCCGGTCTGGGCCAGCGATAAAGACACTGAGTATGATGCCCTGCCCGTCGAGGTGATGGAACCTTACACCGAACCTGTGCGGACTCGCGAGGGATCGCCGCTGGTCATCGAAGCGTGGCGTCAACTATTCGGTTACGCTTATCAGGATCGCGATCCGGAGCACGTCCGCGAATTGCGCGCGCGCAAGAAACAGCTACTCGAAGAAAAGCGCGATGGATATGCCAACTGGGTGCTGGATCAACTCGGAATCGAAAGCATGTTGGCCAATCGAGTTGGCATGGGGCACGGCATGGCGGCGCCGCGATTTCTGTGGGTGCCGTTCGAAGACGCCCTGATGTATCCGCTCAACAACAGCAGTCTGGCGGGGCGTAATTCCGATTACAAGACTTTTTACGCCGACGAAGGGCGTCTACTCAAGCGTTATGTCAAGGAATGCGGCTTAGCCGAGCCTCCCGCGTCGCTTGAAGAATATTTACAGAAGGTAGTTACGCCGACGTTGGAGCGCCACAAGCGAGGCGGCGCGGTCGCCGTGAAGTTTGAAGCAGCTTATCTCCGTTCGTTGGAATTCGATAATCCGAGCCAAGCCGAGGCCGGACGCGTTTACTTTGGTTCGCGCAACGTTCCGGTTTCAGACGCCGCCTACAAAAGGCTTCAGGATTTTATCTTTCGTTACATTGCGCGCGAATGTGGCCGGCTGGGCTTGCCCGTTCATTTGCATTCAGCGGCGGGCGCGGGAGGCTATTTTCGTGTACAAGGCGCGAACCCGTTGCTGCTCGAGTCGGTTCTCAACGATCCGAAACTGCGCAAGACGAATTTTGTGATGGTTCACGGAGGCTGGCCGTTTACTCGCGAAGTGACTGCGCTGCTGTCCAAGCCGAACGCTTACGCCGATTTTTCCGAGCAAACGTTCATGAATTATCCGCGATCGGTGGCGCAGGCGATTCGGGATTGGTTGGAGTACGCGCCTGAAAAGGTCTTGTTTGCGACCGATGCTTATCCTTTTTCTGAGGAGATGTACTGGGAGGAGGCTGCGTGGGTTGGCAATAGCACGGGGCGTGAGGCGCTGGGGTTGGCGCTGACCGAAATGATGAGGGATGGGCAAATCACGCGGGAACGGGCTGTCGAGCTGGCGCGGATGGTTTTGAGGGAGAACGCGAAGAAACTCTACAATCTCAAGTAACAGCGTTTACAAACCGGGCGTCGGCACGAGTGCCGACGCGGCACGCAAAAGTGCGTGCGCCACGAACTGCGTTATCCTGGTAGTTCACCGGCTTTCCTTCGGATCAAACCCTTGAAGATTGGCTTTGTAAGTCTCGGCTGCCCTAAGAACCTCGTCGACACCGAGGTCATGATGGGTCAGTTGGTGGAGCGCGGGCATCAGCTTACTCCTCACCCGCAGGACGCTGACGTCATCGTCGTCAACACTTGCAGTTTTATCGATCCTGCTAAGCAGGAGTCCGTAGACACGATTTTGGAGATGGCTGAGTATAAGAAATCGGGGCGGGCCCGGCGCCTGATCGTGGCCGGTTGTCTGGTGGAGCGGTATCGCGATGAGATTCAGAAGCAGCTTCCCGAAGTGGATGCCGTGATCGGGACCAACGAGCTAGAGGCCATCGTCTCGGCGTGTGAAGGCGGTGAGCGCGTCTCGAATCCACTGGAGCCGTATCTTTACCACGATTTGACGGCGCGCGTGCTTTCTACGGCGCGGCATTATGCGTATATCAAGATCGCCGAAGGCTGCGATCACCCGTGTGCGTTCTGCGTCATTCCGCAATACCGCGGCGCGTTTCGCAGCCGGCGCTTCGAATCGGTGATCGCCGAAGCCACCCGAATGTTCGCGCAGGGCGTGCGTGAGATTAATCTCATTGGTCAGGACACCACCTCCTATGGAGAGGATCTCGGACTCAAGCACGGGCTGGCTCAGCTTCTGGCGCGCCTGTCCCAAATCGAGACGCCGTTCGAGAAGTGGATCCGTTTTCTGTATTGCTATCCCAATCGGATCACGCAGGAACTGCTCGACACCATCGCCGGACATGCGGCGCTGGTGAAATACATAGACATGCCGCTGCAACATGCCAGCTCAAACGTGCTGAAACGCATGCGGCGCGGTTCGCATGGCGACTTTTTCTTGAAACTGCTGGAGCGAATTCGTGCCACCATTCCTGGAGTGGCACTGCGTACCAGCATGATCGTTGGATTTCCCGGCGAAACCCAGGCGGATTTTGAAACGCTCTGCGATTTCGTGAAGGCCGCGCAATTCGACCGGCTGGGCGTGTTCGCTTATTCTGATGAAGAGACCAGCCAGAGTTTTGAGCTGGACCAAAAAGTCGATGCGCGCACTATTTACAATCGACGGCGGAAACTGATGGCGCTGCAGCGGCGCGTTTCGCGGGACCGGAATCGCAGGATGATCGGAGAGGATGTCGACGTACTGGTTGAAGGTCCGTCCCAGGAATCCGATCTGCTCTGGCAGGCGCGCATGTCCACGCAAGCGCCCGAAATCGACGGCGTTTGCTACATCAATGACTTCGCCGGCGCGACCCCGCGCGCTGGAGAGATCCGGCGCATGCGAATCACCGAAGCGCACGATTACGATCTGGCCGGCGCGCTGGTGGATTCTCCCGCGTGGCCGCCGGTCCAAGCCAAATTGGTGCAAACCACCACGGATCCCTTTCCAATCCTAGCCACGGTGCGATGAAGTGTCCGATCTGCAAGAAGAACGTTACGCCCGCCGGCGAGTTTTATCCTTTTTGCAGCGAACGCTGCAAGCTGATCGATTTGGGAAACTGGGCCAGCGAGAAATACGTTATCTCCAGCCCGATTCAACCCGACGAGCTGGATGACGACGTCCACGAGCCGGAATCCTAGCGCATCGCTCGCGCGTGTTATCGCCACGTGGTTCGGCTGCGGCTACGCCCCCGTCGCTCCCGGAACTGTTGGTTCGCTGGCCGCAATTGCGATCGGCATCGTTCTTGAAATCTACTTCGATATCGGACGCGGCACGCTCTTGCTGCTGGCTGCTGCGCTTCTGCTCCCCGGTATTTGGGCGGCGGGCGTTGTTGCCAAACTCGAACAACGCGAGGATCCGGGCATCGTCGTCGTGGATGAAGTGATCGGCCAGTGGGTGACTCTGGCGGGCGCATCACTGCTGAGCTGGCGCCATTGGCTCGCCGCTCTGATTCTGTTTCGTATCTTCGACGTCTGGAAACCGCCGCCTGTCCGGCAACTGGAACGATTGCCCGGTGGATTTGGCATCGTTGCAGACGATGTGATGGCGGGTCTTTACGGTGCGCTTGCTATATTCTTATTAGACCGAATGCAGTTTCTCTAATATGGCTTCCAAGAAAGAACCGAATGGCCGCCCGCAGATTTCTCTGGTCACACCCGAAGTCGCAATACCAGGTGGGGAATTTCAGATCCGGGGCGCCGGTCTGGCCCGTTCGGAACGGCCTCGCGTCACCATCGGCGATGTGGAGGCACCCATCGTCATCGGTTCCGATTCGTATGTGATCGTGCGGGTGCCTGAAGGGGCATCGGCCGGCGATCTGGTAGTCGAAGCAGGCCAGCAATCCAGCCGGGCTTGGAATTGCGACATCGCCATTCAGATTGCAGAGAATCTGTATCCGGTCGGAAACCCCGCGGTCGACAGCTTCGGGAATGCCTATGTGACGTTCAGCGGTTCGCGCGGGCAGAAGACGCCGGTATCGGTTTACAAGATCGATCTCAACTACAATCCCAAGCCGTTCGTCAGCGACGTGATGAATGCCACCGGCCTGGCTTTCGATAAAGCCGGGACGTTGTATGTTTCCAGCCGTCAGGATGGCGCGGTCTATCAGGTCACGCCCAGCGGCAACGCATCCATCTACGTAGAAGGCATGGGCGTGGCTACGGGCATCGCGTTCGACGCTGAAGAGAACCTGTACGTGGGCGATCGCAGCGGGACAATTTTCAAAATTAGCAAGTCGCGCCAGATTTACGTGTTTGCCACGCTGGAAGCCTCGATCGCGGCTTACCACTTCGCCTTCAGCGACGAGGGTGATCTCTACGTCACTGGTCCCACGACGTCGAGCTTCGACTCCGTGTACCGCGTTTCGCCGAACGGAGAAGTGGAGACGTTTTATCGCGGTCTGGGGCGGCCGCAAGGCTTGGCGTTTGACGCGGACGGCCGTCTGTATGTCGTCGGCTCTCTGGGCGGGCGGCGCGGTGTAGTCCGCTTCGATCACAAGCCGCAGCCCGAACTTTTTCTTTCAGGCCCTGGGATCGTGGGCCTGGCATTCACGCCCTCGCGTGCTTTGCTGGTGGCGACCAATAACGCGCTCTTCCGCGCCGACGTCGGAATCTCAGGCAAGCCACTGCCGTAATGCCGGACGCGGAAATCATCGCGATCGGCTCGGAGTTGCTGACTCCTCAACGGCTCGATACAAATTCTCTCTACCTCACCGATCAACTCAACGCGCTAGGTGTCGAGGTGGTTCGTAAGACTGTGGTTGGCGACGAGCGCGAGCGTCTCACGGACACGCTGCTTGGGGCCATGGCCCGTTCAGATGTTATCGTGCTGACCGGGGGCCTCGGACCCACCGAAGACGATCTCACGCGCGACGCAGTGGCCTCCGCACTGGGCCGGCCAATGGTTTTCGAGCAGCAGATCTGCGATCAAATCGAGGAACGATTTCGCCGCTTCGGTCGAAAGATGGCGGAGATCAACCGCCGCCAAGCCTATGTCGTCGAGGGTGCTCAGATTCTGCCGAACGACCGCGGCACCGCGCCCGGCCAGTGGATCGAGCACGAGGGCGTGATTCTGATGCTGCTACCAGGCCCGCCCAACGAGCTAAAGGCCATGTTCGAAATGCAGTGCCTGCCGAGACTTGAGAAGGTGCTGCCCGCGCAGGTGATAAGATCGCGACTGCTCCGCGTGGCCGGGATGCCCGAATCGGAGTTGGATCAACTGATATCGCCGGTGTACAAACGCTATACGAATCTCGCGACCACGATTCTTGCCGTCTCAGGAGAAATTCATATTCATTTGCGAGCCCGCTGCTCTGTGGCCGCCGACGCCGAAGCCATTGTGGCCGAGGCATGTTGCTGCATCGAGCCGCTCCTCGGCGACCGGATCTATTCTCGAAACGGCGATTCGCTGGAAAAAGTGATCGGCAACTTGCTTATAGAGAAGCATGCGTTCCTCAGCGTGGCCGAAAGTGCGACCGGGGGACTTCTGGGATGGCGCATCACATCGGTGCCCCAGGCCTCCGATCATTTCGTCGGCGGTTTCATAACCTATTCCGATGACATGAAGATCAAGCTCCTCGGTGTACCCGCGGAGATGATCGTGCAGTATACGGCGGTGAGCGAGCAGGTCGCGCGAGCCATGGCGGAGGGCGCCAAAACTCGCACGGGATCCGATTACGCCTTATCGATTACCGGATATGCGGGACCTGACGGCGAACAGGTTGGATTGGTTTTCATCGGCCTGGCCTCACCAGATGGATCTGAAGTCCGGCGCGTCCAGTTGCCCGGCGATCGCGAAAGAGTGCGAGCCTTCTCCACCAACACGGCGCTCGATCTTCTGCGCCGAAAATTACTAGCCACGGTTAAACCGGGGTAACCAGCGATGCTGAACAAATTTATCATCTGTGTGTACCTGTGTGCATCGCTGGCTTATTCTGATCTCCTGATTCGTGATGTGACCGTGATCGATGTCGTCACCGGCACGGCGCTGCAGAAGCGCAGCATTCTGATACGGGGAAACAAAATCGTTGAAATCGCCGCCGACATTCCAGTGCATCCAGCGCTGCAAGTAGTCAATGGGACCGGGAAGTTCATCATTCCCGGTCTGTGGGACATGCATGTCTATCTGTCGCAGCGGGACGAATTGCCGCTTTATGCCGCTTACGGCGTCACTGGGGTTCGCAACATGGGGGGCGATTTCGATCGCGTCAAAGGCTGGCGCGCTGAAATCGATCAGCATAAACTCATCGGTCCACATATCGAGAGTTGTGGGACTCCGGTGGACGGATTTCCATCCGAAGATCCGCAGCTTCCGGTGCGAGTGGTTCGCAGTCCCAATGAAGCGCGAGCGGTTTTTGACAGGCTGGATAACCAAGGCGTCGATTTCATCAGCGTGCTTCCGCGCCTTCCGCGCGATGCTTACTTCGCCTTGGTGGAACGCGCTCGCAAGTATTATTCGGCGGTGGGCGGCGATGTGCCCGCGACTGTCAGCGTGCTCGAGGCGATCGATGCTCGACAGCGCAGCATTGAGCACATGTCCGGGATTCTGCTGGCTTGCTCCACGTTGGAAGGCAAGCTTCGCGAGCCTCGTTCGCTGGCGCTGGAGCGGCGAGACCTGGAAGGGTTTCAGGCAGCGGAAATGGCCGCGCTGCAGACCTTTAGCCACGAAAAAGCTGACAACTTGTTTCAACGTATGGCGCTGTATGAAACACGATCGGTTCCAATGCTGGCCGATTTCCGCGCTTCAGGTTGCCCCAAAACGTTATACGACATGCTGGCCCGAGTGGTGTTGCAGATGGCGCGCAATGGCGTCGCCATTATGCCGGGCACAGGCAAGCACTCGGGTGAGGCGTTGCACGAGGAATTGGAACTGCTCGTCGCGGCGGGGCTCACGCCGGCTCAGGCATTGCGAAGCGCCACGCTGGAACCGGCCAAGTATCTCAATGCCGACAGGTCGCTCGGTACGGTGGAGACGGGGAAGATTGCCGACCTGGTGTTACTCGATCGTGACCCGCTCATTGACATACGCAACACCAGCCAGATAGTTGGCGTGGTGGTGGCTGGGCAATATTTGGATCGAGGACGATCGAAGCAACATTTTCGGCAGTCATCCGTCCAATAAAGGTAAGGCGCGGCGAGCGCGGCATAAAGCCGGTGGTAGAGCGCAAGTGCGAGAATGATGGCAACGATGCCTTTCCAGGTGTTCGAAGCTACCTCGACGAGCATCCTCAGCCCAACCACCGGCTTTCTGGTTGAAGCAGGCTTCACCCATTCGCTGACACCTGCGCGCAACTGCACCTTCGGCTGCAGTTATTGCTACGTTCCTAGCATGCGAGTCTACGGCGGGCTGAAGCCGGACGACTGGAAACGTTGGGGACAGCACACCACTTTCAAATCGAATGCGCCGGAGCTGCTCGCGCGCGAGTTAAACGCACGGCAGCGAATTTATTGCTCGCCGCTGGTGGATCCTTATCAACCGGTCGAAGAAAGCGAGCAGATGATGCCGCGTATTCTCGAACAGGTTCTCGTTCGCCCTCCAAAGATATTCGTAATCCAGACTCGCGGGACGTTGATTCTGCGCGATCTCGGGCTGTTGCAGGCGCTTTCGCGGGTGACGTCGCTGCGCGTCAGTTTTTCGGTCACAACGAATCGTGACCGCGTGCGCAGGTTGTTTGAGCCGCGCTGCGCGTCGATCGGCGAACGGCTTCGAACGATCGAGCGGCTTCGCGACGCGGGAATTGCAACATTCGCGACGCTTGCGCCGATATTGCCGTGCGATCCGGAGGAACTGGCGGAGATGGCGCTGGAGGCGACCGGACAAGATCTCATCGGCGATCCGTTGCATGTTCGAGCCGTGAAACCACGTGGCGCAACCACGCGCGATGCAGCCTTCGCGATTAGCGAGCGGCATGAATTGTCCGCTTGGCTCGAGCCCGAATTTCAAGCGGACGTAGTGGCGCGAATTGGCGCGGTGGCCCGGCGAGCGGGACGCAGGTTCGCAACTGGACCGGAGGGATTTGGATGGCTGGCACAGCAGTGATGCATCCGGTTCTGGAGCGCCTGGGCATCGAGGCGGCGAATCCTGGCGCCAACACGATCGCATCGGTCAATCCAGCCGACGGGAGCGTGCTGGCTCATGTACGCCTAGCGTCGGCGGAAGAATATGAAAGCGTCGTGGCGAAGGCTTCCGAGGTGTTTAGCCGATGGCGCATGGTTCCCGCGCCGAAGCGCGGACAAATCGTGCGGGAGATCGGTGACGAGCTTCGTCGCTTCAAAGACGATCTGGGCGCGCTGGTTACGCTCGAGATGGGCAAGATTCTGGCCGAAGGCAAAGGCGAAGTCCAGGAAATGATCGACGTCGCCGACTTCGCGGTCGGACTTTCGCGGCAGCTTTACGGACTGACTATGGCCAGTGAGCGGCCGCAGCATCGCATGTATGAGCAGTGGCACCCGTTGGGAGTGATCGGGGTCATTTC
>JBGPSX010000087.1:0-10915 GCA_041490325.1 Bryobacteraceae bacterium
ATTCATCCGGCCCATCCGCTGGCTGGTGGCTTCGTTTTCCGACTCCGTGGTCCCCTTCGAGATCGGCGGCGTCAAGTCCGGAAGCTCCAGCGTGGGTCACCGATTGCTCGGTAAACCATCGATCCCCGTGACCATCGCGACGTTCGAAGAACAACTAAGAGCCAACGGAGTCCTTCTCTCTGCCGCGGCGCGCCGCAAAAAGATCGAAACCGAGATCGCCGCGTTGCTCCATCCAAAGGGCCTGCGCCTCAAACCAGATCCCGATCTCCTCCACACGCTGGTCTACATCACCGAGTTCCCCACCGCAATCCTCGGCGAATTTGATTCGCAATATTTGCGGCTCCCGAGTGAGGTGCTGGTCACTGTGATGCGCCACCACCAGAAGTATTTTTCTGTTGAGGATGCGTCGGGAAACCTCGCGCCCCACTTCATTGCTGTCATGAACACCAACGCCGACCCCGATGGCTTGGTCCGGCAAGGCAACGAACGAGTCCTGCGCGCCCGCTTCAACGACGCCCGCTTCTTTTGGCAGCAGGATCAAAAGAAAAAGCTCGAAGACCGGCTCCCAGATCTCAAGAACGTCACCTTCCAGGCCAAGTTGGGTTCGTATTTCGAAAAGACCGAACGCGTCGTCGCCCTGGTCAAACGGCTCGGTGGCAGCCCGGCAGCACAGCGCGCCGCATTGCTCTCGAAATGCGACCTCGGGACCGACATGGTCAAGGAGTTCACCGACTTGCAAGGAATCGTCGGCGGCCTCTACGCCCGAGTACAAAACGAACCCAACGAGGTCTGGCGCGCGATCTACGATCATTACAAGCCCACCAGCATGGAAGGCGACATCCCCTCCACGCCCGAAGGCCTGCTCGTCAGCCTCGCCGACAAATGGGACACGCTGACTTCCTGGCTCGCCGTCGGCCCCGCCCCCACCGGCTCCAAAGACCCATTCGCCCTCCGCCGAGCCGCCCAAGGCGTTGTGAGAATCATCGTCGAAGGCAAGCTAGCGTTCGATTTCACCGGCTCGAGCGAGCCTCTCCTCGACTTCCTGCGCGACCGCGCCGAATACTATTTCCGCGACGTCCGCGGTTTCGCCTACGACGAAGTCCGCGCCTGCATGGCCGCCGGCTCCACGGACTTAATCGACTTAGAATCACGGCTGAAGCGAGTCCAGGCCATCCGCACGACGCCAGACTTCGAACCGATAGCCGCCAGCTTCAAACGCATCAAAAACATTCTCAAGCAAGCGAATTACACTGCAGGCGAAAAATACAAAGAAAATTTGCTGGAGCCGGGTCCCGAGCAGGACCTGCACGCAGAGATGCGCCACCGCAGCGGCCAGCCCCTAGAATCAAGAATCGGCCCACTGCGCCCCAAGGTCGACCTCTTCTTCGACAAAATCCTAGTAAACGCGCCCGATCCAGCCATTCGTAACAACCGGCTGGCGCTTCTCAGCAATCTGCTACAAGAATTCTCGACGATCGCCGACTTCTCCGAGATCGTCACTCAAACCAAGGAATAATGATGACCAAACATGTATACTCATTCGGCGGTGGTAAAGCCGATGGCGATGGAAAAATGAAGGACGTGCTCGGCGGCAAAGGCGCCGGGCTCGCCGAAATGAGCCGGGCCGGAGTGCCCGTTCCACCGGGCTTCACCATCTCCACCGACGTCTGCAACATCTATTTCAAGAACAACAACAGTCTCCCCAAAGAGATCGAGCAGGAAATCGCGCAAGCTCTCACGCACCTCGAACAGCAGATCGGCAAGAAACTCGGCGATCCCACCAATCCCCTGCTCTGCAGCGTCCGGTCCGGCGCGAAGTTCTCCATGCCCGGAATGATGAACACGATTCTCAACCTGGGCCTGAACGACCAAACCGTCGAAGGGCTCGCCAAGAACAGCGGGAACGCGCGCTTTGCCTACGATTGCTACCGCCGCTTCATCCAGATGTTCGGTGAGGTCGCGCTCGACATCGACATGCGGAAGTTCGACGAGATTTTCGATGGGCGCAAGAAGAAAGCCAAGGTTAAACTCGATACCGACCTGAACGCCGACGATCTCAAAGCCATCATCGGCGACTACAAGAAACTCGTTCAGAAAGAAACCAAGAAGCCCTTCCCGCAGGACGCGCGCGAGCAGTTGGCCATGTCTCGCGACGCGGTCTTCCGTTCCTGGTGGGGCAAGAACGCCGTCACCTATCGGCGCATGGAGAAGATCTCCGATGAGGCCGGCACCGCGGCCAACGTTCAAGCCATGGTGTTCGGAAATATGGGTGATACGTCCGGCACCGGCGTGGGTTTCACGCGCAATCCTTCCACCGGTGAGAAAGCATTCTGGGGCGAGTTTCTCATGAATGCTCAGGGCGAAGACGTGGTCTCCGGCATCCGTACGCCGCAGCCCATGGCAGACCTCGAGAAGATCATGCCCGACGCCTACCGTCAGCTTCACGAGATTACGTCCAATCTCGAAAAGCATTATCGCGACATGCAGGATTTCGAGTTCACCATCGAGAATGGCAAGCTCTACATGCTGCAAACGCGCAACGGCAAGCGAACCGGCGCGGCTGCGGTGCGCGTCGCAGTGGAGATGACCAAGGAAGGTCTCCTCCAAAAACGCGAGGCCGTTCTGAGAGTCGCCCCACAGCAACTCGACCAGTTGCTGCATCCATTATTCGACGCCGCTTCTCTCAAGACCTTGACCAAGATCGCGAACGGTATCGACGCCTCGCCCGGAGCTGCCGTCGGCCGCGCTACCTTCACCGCCGACGATGCCGTGGAGAAATCCGCCAAAGGCCCCGTCATTCTGGTTCGAAAAGAGACTACTCCCGACGACATTCACGGAATGGAAGTCGCCGCCGGCATCCTGACCGCAGTGGGTGGAAAATCAAGCCACGCCGCCGTCGTCGCGCGCGGCATGGGACTTCCCTGCGTTGTCGGCGCAGGCGCTCTCCACATCGACGAACACAAAAAGCAATTCACCGTGAAGGCCGGCCTCAAAGAAATCACGGTCAAGGATGGCGATTGGATCTCGTTCGATGGGACTACCGCCGACGTGTACCTCGGCCAGGCAAAAACCAAAGAGCCCGATCCTACATCGCCGATCTTCGTCGAGTTCATGACCTGGGCCGACGAGTTCCGCGGCAAATTCGGCGTCCGCGCCAATGCCGACATTCCTCGCGATGCTAAGGCCGCCCGGCAATTCGGCGCCGAAGGCATCGGCCTGTGCCGCACCGAACACATGTTCTTCGCCGCCGATCGCATCCAGCACATGCAGGCCATGATCCTGGCCGAAGACGAGAAAACCCGCAAAAAAGCTCTGGAAAGACTGCTTCCGATGCAGCGCAAGGACTTCGCCGGCTTGTTCGAAGCCATGAACGGCTTTCCGGTGATCATCCGCACGCTCGACCCGCCGTTGCACGAGTTCCTGCCCAAGCGCGAAAATCTAATGGTCGACCTCGCCCGGCTTCCTCACGCCGACCGCAAAACCAAAAAGCAGATGGCCGAGGACTACAACATCCCGGTCGGCGACCTGAAGAAAAAGCTGCCGGTTCTGCTCAAGCGTGTTGAGGACCTGCACGAATTCAACCCCATGCTTGGCTTCCGCGGCTGCCGCCTCGGCATCGTGCATCCGGAAATCACCGAAATGCAGGCTCGCGCCATCTTCGAAGCCGCGGTCCAGGTGGCCAAGAAAGGTGTCAAGGTAATTCCCGAGGTCATGATCCCGCTGGTCGGTTTCGCGCGCGAACTCCAGATGCAGAAGGACATCGTCGATCGAGTCGCGAAAGAAGTTCTCGAAAAAGCCAAGATGAAAGATCTGAAGTACCTGATCGGAACCATGATCGAGATTCCGCGCGGCGCCATGACCGCCAACAAGATTGCCGAAGTCGCCGAGTTCTTCAGCTTCGGCACCAATGACCTGACTCAGACCACGCTCGGCATGTCGCGCGACGACTACACTAAGTTCTCAAAGAGGTACGAAGAGCTGAAAATCTTCAATGCCGATCCATTCCAGACCATTGACCAGGAAGGCGTGGGCCGCGTGATCGAGGAAGCGGTGAAACTCGGCCGCGCCACAAATCCAAAACTCGAAATCGGCATCTGCGGCGAGCACGGCGGCGATCCAAACTCGGTCGAGTTCTGTTACCGCGTCGGCATGGACTACGTTTCCTGTTCGCCTTACCGCGTCCCGATCGCGCGGCTGGCGGCGGCGCAAGCGGCCATCAGCGGCGGCGATAAATCCGAGTCGATGCGAACGGCTTAGAAGTGGCGCACGCACTCCTGCGTGCCGCGTTCACACTCGTGTGAACGCTTGTTACTGCTTGTCGGGAGGCTTCTCGCCCGGTTTATACAGCGATGGAGCCTTCCGCTTCGGTTTTTTGTCTTCTTCTTTCTTAGCGGCCGCCAACGCGGCCTTCTTCTCTTCCTTATCCGCCGTGCCGAGCATCTCCTCCTTGGCTTCTTTTTCCTTCTTGTCTTTGGCCGCCAACTCGGTGGTCCGAGTGTGGAGGTCTTCTTCGGAAAGCTCCTTGCTATCGGTGGTGGTATCGATCGCGGTCTTCAACACGAACTCGTAGCGCGACAAATCCTTGGGGCCGGCTTCTTCGATTTTCTGGAGCGTCGCCAGCATCTCCGCTTCCGCTGCAGCCACGGCTTTCATTCCTTCGTCGATCGCGACCTTGCGCTTCAACGCATCGTCGGCGACGGTATCGATGGCCTCGATGATATGCGCGTAGTCATCTAGCGCGTCGTGAATCATGACGGACCGGCCGGGCTTGTCTTTGCTCAGGTACTGTTGAATCATGGCCAGCCGCTGCTTGGCAAAGTGAAGGTACAGCTTCAGCCGCAGGTTAGGCTCCTGCGCTTCACGCACCTGATCGCTTTCATCGGCCGTCAGAAAATCGCGCTCCTGCGCGAACAGTCCGGCCGCCAAGAACAACGCAAGCAATATTCGCATCCCGTACCTCACTTCTTTTTACTCATGATATCGGTGATCAGTTGATCGTGAACATCCGACATTTTCCTGATCACGACATCGATTGGCTGACGCGACTCGAAATTCACTTCATCCCGAAAGCTGGTCAGCTTCCGGGTCAAGGCCCGCAACTTCAGCTCAGCGCGCTTGTAGTATTTGCTGTTTCGCGGCGCGCCGTGTGAATGCTTGAGCGCGTCCAACGACACGTCTACTGACTCGGCTACTTCGTCGAGCGCGGCCTGCGCGGCCTTTTCATCTCCAGCGCGATAGGCCTTTTTCGCCTCATCGATTTCCTGCTCGGCATTGGCCAACGCCAGCTCAGAGCGCTTCTCGACGGCCGGTTCAGTTTTAATAGCCGCTATGTCGCCAAAAGCAATTAGAAGCGCCAGCAGGAATATCACTTGCTGATCTCTCTCTGCAAAATGCGGACTCGTTGCCGCGCCTTGAATTCCTCATCGGGATTCTGACCGTTGCTCATGGATAGAAACTTCTCGTAGCTCTCGAGCGCCGGCTTCTGCTGTTTGATCTTGTCCAGCACGATGGCTCTCAAGTAAACATGCCCAGGCTTTAAGGCATTGAGCGCAGCCAGACGATCGAGCGCTCCCAGGGCCGAAGCGAAATCTTCGGCCATCACCAGGGCGCCGGCCAGTTCGCTCCAGGCCTCCGGCGATTCGGGCTTCACTTTCGTCGCGCGGAAGAACTCTTGCGCCGCCTGCGGGAACTGCCGCTGATCGCGAATGATCCGGCCGTGCAGCATGCGAATCTCGAAGTTGTTCGGCTCGGCCGCCAGGATCTGCTCGACAACCGGCTTGGCTTTATCGGCCTGCTTGTTCTTCAGGTACGCGGCAGCGAGCGCGGCGCGATTCGCGACGGTCGGCGATTTTGCGATGGCCGCTTCAAAATAAGGAATCGCATCGGCCGGTTGACCGGATGAAAGCAACAGTTCGCCCAGACGTTCCTGCGCGCCGGGGTTCTCAGGAAACTGCTGATAGATGGCGATCGCTTCGGCGGGCTGATGCTGGGCCTCATAGAGCGAACCAAGCTCGAGCAAATCATCGCGGTAACTCGGATTCAGCTCGGCGGCCTTCTTGAAATGCGGCGCTGCGCCGGCCAGCCGGTTCTGTTTCGCGAGGACATGGGCGAGTCCCAGTTCCGCGTCGGGCGATTTCGGATCCAGCTCCAGCGCCGCCGTGTACACCGGTTCGGCCTTCGCAAATTCACCGGCACCCAGCAGCGCGGCCGCCAGATAATAGTTCGGACGATATTCCTTTGGCTTGGCCGTAACCGCGGCGCTCAAATAGGGAACCGCCTCGGCCGCTTGCTTCTGGCGCAGCAGCGAAATTCCCAGATTCAATTCGGCCTGATACAACTCCGGCTTAAGCTCCAGCACTTTCTTATATTCGGGGATCGCTTCCGCGTCTTTGCCCAGCAGGCTATACGCCAGTGCGAGGTTGAAATGCAGGCTGAAGTCCCTGGGCTCGGCCGCAATTGCATTATTGAAGCTGTCGACCGCTTCCTGATAGCGCTTTTCGTCGAGCGCCTTTAAGCCGCGTTCGTAGAAATTGCTCTGAAACGCGAGCACCGATGCGAGGGCCAGAACGAACCACATACGGTTATATTTCTATTTTCTCGCGTTTTTGCGTCACTTGCCCGACGCGGCGAAGTGCGTCTTCAAATATTGACCCGTGTAGGACTTTCGGGTAGCGGCAATCTGTTCCGGAGTTCCCTCCGCTACGATCTGGCCGCCGCGTTCGCCGCCTTCCGGTCCGAGGTCGATCACCCAGTCGGCGCTGCGAATCACATCCAGGTTGTGCTCGATGATCAGGATACTTGCACCGTTATCGATTAGACGACCGAATGCGGTAAGCAGTTTCGCGATGTCGTCGAAATGCAGGCCGGTGGTGGGCTCGTCGAAAATGTAGAGCGTGCCCGAGCAAGTGGCCTGCGCCAGATGGGCAGCCAGTTTGACGCGCTGCGCTTCACCGCCACTCAATGTCGTCGCGGATTGGCCTAAGCGCAGGTATCCCAGTCCGACGTCGTCGAGAACTTTCAGGCGATTGACCAGGCGCTTGTGCTCGGAGAAAAACGACAGGCCTTCTTTCACGGTCAACTGCAAAACTTCGTGCACGTTCAAACCACCAGAGCGAATGTCCAGGATGCTGCTCTTAAAACGCGTGCCTTTACATTCCTCGCACATCAATTCCACGTCGGCCAGGAACTGCATTTCGACCGTCACGGTTCCGTCGCCCTGGCAATTCTCGCAGCGGCCTCCAGGAATATTGAATGAGAAATGGCCGCCGTTGTAACCGCGCTTTCTCGCATCCGGAGTGGAGGCGAAGATATCGCGGATCAGGTCGAAGGCCTTGATGTACGTCACAGGATTCGAGCGCGGCGTGCGGCCGATGGGCGATTGATCCACCAGGATCACTTCGCGAATCAATTCCGCCTTTTCGACTCGCCGGCAGGTGACCTTCTCGCTCTTTTGCGAAACATCCGCGTCAAAACCTTCTTGTGCCGGCTGACGCAGCCTTTGTTGCAGCGATTGGTAGATGACGTCGTGCACCAGCGTGGATTTGCCGGATCCCGAAACACCGGTAACCGCAACCATCATGTTCAGCGGAATCGTAACGTCGATGCCCTTCAGATTGTGGGCGCGAGCGCCGTAGAATTTCAAGGTTTTTCTCGGATCCACTGGCTCGCGCACGGTCACGTGGGCGGCTTGCAGATCGCCCCGGAGGTATCGAGCCGTGAGCGATCCGTCGCCGTCGCCCATGATCTTGCGATAGGAGCCCTCGAAAATAATGCGGCCGCCGAGCTCGCCGGCGCCCGGACCGAGGTCAACGATATGGTCGGCCGCGCGCATCACGTCGGCATCGTGCTCCACAACGACGATGGTGTTGCCGAGATCGCGCAACTCTTCGAGTATCCGAAGCAGGCGGCCGGTGTCGCGGCTGTGTAGTCCGATGGACGGCTCATCGAGAACGTAGCAGGCGCCTACCAGTCGCGATCCGAGGCAGGTGGCGAGCTGAATACGTTGCGCTTCGCCGCCCGAGAGCGTGGACGAAAGGCGATCCAGCGTAAGGTAATCGAGGCCGACGTCGTTCAGGAATTTGAGGCGCTGCCGGATCTCGACCAGGATTTTGTCGGCGATCGCAGATTCTTCGGGCGACAGCTCGAGCTTTTGAAAGAACTCGTAGCCCTGAGCGATATTGAGCCGCACCACATCGGCAATGGTTCGATCGGCAATCCGCACGTTGAGCGCTTCGGACCGCAGCCGCGAGCCTTTGCAATCCGGGCATTCGGCATAGCCGCGATAGCGGCTGAGAAACACTCGCACGTGAACCTTATACTTTTTCGTTTCGACTTCATTGAAGAAGGCATGTACGTGTTTGTAGACGAGCGCTTTTTCTTCCGCGGTGAGATCGCCGAACGGCACATTCCAACGCAACTTGCTTCCGGCGGATTTGCGGAACTGCGTGGCATACCATTCGTGCGCGGGCTTGGTCCACGGATTGACGGCGCCTTCCTTGAGGGAGAGGCACGAATCGGGAATCACCAGGTCCATGTCGTAATCGATGGTGTTGCCGAAGCCCTGACAGCGCGGGCACGCGCCCATCGGATTGTTGAAGCTGAACAGGCCGGGCTCGGGCGTGACCAACTCGATGCCGCATTTTTTGCAGGCGAACTTCTCACTGAAACGAAGGGTCATCGGCGGCGGTTTCTTGGGCGTGGCCTCTTCAAACACCACTTCGCCGGACTCGCGATAGCAGATCTCGGTGGTGTCGACCAGGCGCTGGTGAAGATCGGGAGAGATGACGAAGCGGTCGACCAATACGAACACGGGTTGATTAAAGTCGATGTCGAGCAGCGATTCGGGAGTGGAGAATTCGAATACCTGGCCGTTCTGATAGAGACGCGTGAAACCTTTCTTGCGCAATTCGAAAAGATGATCGCGCAAGGCTTGCGTGCTGGCGCCGCGCGTCACGGGAAACAGGGCGTACCAGCGGGAACCTTCGGGCTGTTGTAAGACTTGTTGGGCGACTTGATCTACTGTGTCGCGCTGCACGTGCTGCCCGCACTTAGGGCAATAGGTCCGGCCCACGCGGGCATACAGCAATCGTAGGAAGTCGTAGATTTCGGTGGAGGTAGCGACGGTGGAGCGCGGGTTCCTAGTGGTGTTCTTCTGGCGAATCGCGATAGGCGGTGCGATGCCGGAGATTTCGTCGACGTCCGGTTTTTCCATGCGCTCCAGGAACTGGCGCGCGTACGCGGAGAGCGATTCCACGTAACGGCGTTGGCCTTCGGCGTAAACCGTATCGAAGACCAGCGAGGACTTGCCGGAACCGGAGACACCGGTGACGACGGTGAGTTGATTGTGTGGAATCGCGAGCGAGATGTCCTTCAGGTTGTGGACTCGCGCACCACGGATAAGTATGGAGTCTTCCAAGGGATCTACTTGCTGAGCCGTTCGACGCTCTAGGGTCTGTCTCTAATTATCCCAGGAAACTCCGACGATTCGAAAAAGGTAGTGTCTCACGTCCGCTGTGGGTCTTGGTCGCGGCCTTCACGAGTACAGGCCGTTCCGCATTTTCTGAGGGAGCGGCTCCACATCTTCACCCTACAAATTCAAGCCTGGCCTTTCTTGAGAAAGGCGATCTGAACCATGTCGTAAACTGCTGCGAAGCCCTTTCGGCACACACATGACGCTAACGTACCGATGTTGTGCCAACCAGGATCTCCGATATATTTTCGTTGGCGATCGACTGTTTGCGGATGGCCTCCCTGTGGTGTTGGCATAGTTTGAGATTGAGAGAGGGCGCTCTCCGTTAGTGAATTCGCCTTCGGGCGGACATCTTCAAGGTATCGACATCTACCGATCCGAAAAACTTTGGGCAGCGCAAAGACTCCTCGCGACGTCGCTCATCCTCTCGCTTCCGTTTGTCCGGCATCAGAGCACCGGCCCTGTCATTGACGCCCGCCGCTGCCGATGAATATTGGCAGCGGCGGGGGTCTTCGATTAAATCGGCGTCCTTGGTTGCCGTGCCGGTGCAATCAGGAGATCGCCGGACGTCATCCGCGTATCAACGCGGGCGAGCGGATAGGAGACCAAGCTGCATGAGGGCAGTCACGCCATCGTCCAGACCGATTTCCTCTGTGATCTTCCCGTTTTCGATCCGAAGCACGGTCGTGCCGGTGAACCGCATTTTCTTACCGGTCGCCGCGGGCAAAGATCCGACGAGGAAGTCCTTGAAAGCCGGTCCGGTGTGCGTGCCGCCGCCTTCCCAGCGGCCGACTACGTAGTCGCCCTCGGCGATAAGGTCTGCCGCGCCCCAGAACTTGAGGTCCGGGAACGCTTCACGAAATCCGGACATGAACGCCTTAATGTCTGCATGGCCGTTGCGTGGCGCATGCAGCGAATACTGCATGAGCATGCCGGGAGCGGCGAGCTCGTCGACGATGCCGAGATTACATTTTTCACCCCAAAACTCCGTGAACCAGCGGCCTACGATGGCCTTGTTATCTTCTTCTTTGGACATAATGAATTCCCTTCTGTTTGTTGTGTCTGATGACAAGAAGCGTGATTGCCCCTCGCTGCAAACATAGCCTGTATGATTCACTTCATCACTCTGTTTCTTGCGATTGCATTCGGGTTGTTCGCTTAGATGCCCGGGTACCCGCGCCTGCCGGTCACCCAGCTCACGGAGCCGCAATTGAGCATGGCGACGAACATGCGACAACCACCAGGCGTCGTCATTGTGCCGAAACGGCGCAGACAGAGCCAGTTGTTGGATGCATCGGACGATGGCGCGTCCGCCGACGCGAAGCCGCATCGCTCCTTCCGCTAGCGTTTCGACAGTTGGTTCTGATGGGACCATCGTCTGGTCGAACAGCTCGCCATTCATAACTGCCGTCGTCTCAAACGCATTCGATCGTATCTGGACGAACG
>JBGPSX010000088.1:0-10867 GCA_041490325.1 Bryobacteraceae bacterium
CGCTCGCCAACTGCGCGCGCAACTGGTGGAGGCGGCATCTCCCACTGCGATGTTCGCGTTGCTCGAGCGAGCACTAGTCGCGCGATTGACTCGGCCGCCGCTGATTCATCCCGCAGTCGCGCATGCGCTGCATCAATTGAACGCGATGCCTGCGGTGACGCGCATCCGAGACGTCCAGGGCGAGACCGGCTACAGTCCGAAGTATTTCATCGATCTGTTTCGCAACTCGGTCGGCCTTACGCCGAAGCTCTACTGCCGGATACAGCGCTTTCAAACCGTGATCAACCAACTGGCCAACAATCGCCGCGTCGAGTGGGCGCTAGTCGCATTGGACTCGGGTTATAGCGATCAGCCGCATCTGAATCGCGAATTTCGTGCCTTCTCCGGCGTCACCCCCGGCGAATATCGGCCGGTTGCAGATGACCGGCCGAGCCACGTCGCCATCGACTGACTAGCAAAAAGTTATTCAAGACCGCACGGCTCTGGCGCTCTACACTTGCGAACGAGGAGCTAACAAAATGATTCACGAAGTTTTCCGTTACCTGCGCGTGCGTGAAGCGGTACAGGCTATCGATTTCTACACACGGGCGTTCGGCGCCCAGGAAATAAGCCGGCTGATCGAGCCAAGCGGACGGCATCGACGTCTCAAAATGCGGCACAATTGAATTTGCGAGTTTCCCTATTCGTTACCTGCGTCGTTGATCAGGTCTTCCCTCAGGTTGGAATCGCGATGGCCGACGTGCTGGAACGGCTGGGCTGCCAGGTCGATTTTCCCAAGGCCCAGACCTGTTGCGGCCAGCCGGCTTTTAACAGCGGCTATCCGGAGGATGCCCGCAAAGTGGCTCGGCATTTTCTAGACGTCTTCCGCGATGCCGAGCATGTCGTGGTTCCATCCGGTTCGTGCACGTCCATGATCACGCACCACTACGAGGAGATCTTTGCGCAGGATGCGAAACGGCTGGCCGAGATTCATAAACTGGTCTCGCGCGTGTGGGACTTTTCGCGCTTCCTGATCGAAGTGGCAAAAGTCGATGACGTCGGGGCCCGCTTCGACGGTATCGTCACGTATCACGACAGTTGCCACGCGCTGCGGGAGCTGAACGTGAAGGAAGGACCGCGCCGGCTCCTCGGCAAAGTACGCGGCCTGACGTTGCGCGAGATGGACGCCGCCGAGGAATGCTGCGGATTCGGCGGAACATTTTCCATAAAATTCCCCGAAGTCTCGGGCGGCATGGCGCGCACCAAGATCGATTCCATCCGCAAGACCGAAGCCGGAACGGTGGTTTCCATCGATTCCAGTTGCTTGATGCAGCTCCAAGGCGTGATCGAGCGCGCGGGCCTTCCCATCCGCACCATGCATCTGGCCGAGGTGCTAGCTTCCAGGTAGCTCAGCATGCCAGGCGCACCGCCGGAAAACATCCAGCAAACCATCGGCGATCAGCGCCTGCAGCTTGCCATCTACTCGGCTACGGGCCGTCTGGTTTCACACCGAGCGGGCGCCGTTAGCGCGGATGCCCTTCCGGACTATCAGGAACTGCGTACTTTTGCCAACCAGATCAAAGCACACACCATCGATAATCTGGACTACTATCTGGAGCAATTCGAAGCGAACGTGGTGGCGCATGGCGGCAAAGTCGTGTATTGCCGGGATGGCGAAGAAGTAGTCGATTTCGTGCTGAATCTGGCCAAGGAGCGCAAGGCCCGCCTGATCGTCAAGTCGAAGTCCATGACCACCGAAGAGATCCACTTCAACGATCGCCTGGAACGTCACCAGCTCGAAGCGGTGGAGACCGATCTTGGCGAGTACATTTTGCAGTTAGCGCACCAGCGCCCGTACCACATCGTCGCGCCGGCGCTGCACATGACCCGCTATGATGTTGCCGACGTCTTCACCAAGAGCCTCGGTGTTGAGAAGGAAACGGTCCCGGAGAATCAAGCCAAGATCGCGAGAATGGTGCTGCGCGAGAAGTTCCTGGCAGCCGATATCGGCGTGAGTGGCGCGAATTTCCTGATTGCCGATTCGGGCGCGGTGGTCCTGGTCGAGAATGAAGGCAACGCGCGCTTGACCACGTCGGCGCCCAAGATTCACATTGCCGTGGCGGGAATTGAGAAGTTGATCCCGCGCGCCCAGGATCTTGCCGTATTCCTGAATCTGCTGGGACGCAGCGCAACCGGTCAACCGCTGACGGTCTACACGTCATTTCTTTCGGGACCGCGCAGGGCAGGGGAGATCGACGGCCCGGACGAGTTCTACGTGGTTCTGCTCGACAACGGGCGAACGAAGCTGTTGGCCGATCCTGAAAAGCGCCAGTCGCTTTACTGCATTCGCTGCGGCGCGTGTCTCAATCATTGCCCGGTGTATCGCAAGATTGGCGGGCACAATTATCCGTGGGTGTATTCGGGCCCCATCGGCGCGATTATCACACCGCAATTCCACGGCGTCGGCCGCGACCCGTGGCTCCCGTTTGCATCCAGCCTGTGCGGCGCATGCGCGGAAGTGTGTCCGGTCAAGATCGAAATCCCGAAACTGTTGCTGAAACTACGGGCTGAAGTAGTGGAGGCTAAGAAACAAGAAGGGGCTGGCGGCGTCGAACGACTTGCATTCCGATTGTGGGCTTGGGTGATGACGCATCCGAAGGTTTACTTGCTGTTGGCGAGCTTGGGGGCGAAGTTCGCGCCGCTGCTGCCGCCGGTTGGACCATTGCGAAAGTGGACCAGCCAGCGAACAATGCCACCCATCGCGAAGAAGAGTTTCCACAAACTGTGGACCGAGCGCGAGCGTCCATGACTGCGCGCGAGCAAATCCTCGGAGATATTCGCAAAGCTTTAGGCCGGGCTGAGGGCCAACCTCCGCTCTCATTAGCAGCCAACCTAAATCCTCTGGTGGCTCTCGGGGCGGCCCCTCTCGCAGCACCGGTGTTGCGAATCCCAAAAACAGACCGCAACCACTACACAACTCTTTTCGTCCAAAATCTCGAAAAGTTAGCGGGTAAAGCGATTATTGTGAAAAATAGTGCCGCCGTCGTTCCGGCCCTAAGCGAATTGCTGGAGGGCAAGCTGGCGGTCGCATCCAACGCGCCAATGCTTGAAAAGTGTGGACTTACGCGGCTCGCGGGAGTGCAATCGGGGTTCATGGATCGCGCGGCGCTACGTGCCGCCTGCTCGACGGCCGACCTGGGAATAACCAGTGTCGATTATGCCCTGGCGGAGACGGGCACGTTCGTAATGCTCTCGAGTCCACGGGAAGCCCGGCTCATTTCGCTGCTGCCGCCCGTGCATGTGGCGATCGTTCCGCGCGCGCGCATTCTCGGGAACCTCGACGAACTGCTGGGCCTGATTCCCAAGCCCGCCGACCAAACCAGTTCGATGGTCCTGATCACCGGACCGAGCCGCACCGCGGATATCGAGCAGATTCTGATTCGCGGCGTCCACGGCCCGGGCGAAGTCTACGCCGTCATTGTTGAGGAAGAGGAATGAAAACAGCCATCATCGCGATCATTTTGGTGGGCTCCAGTTGTGCCTTCGGCCAGGTTTTTGAAGCCGGTGTCTTTGGCGGCGTCTCGGCGCTTCAGAATGGCGTCATAGGAAACGACATCGTCACGTCCGGCGCGGCGGCCGGCGCGAAGATCAAACTCACAGATGGAGTCCGGTTCGGCTTTCGCATGGGATTCAATCCGTTTGTGCACACCGGGTTCGAGTTCGGCTACGCATACAATCGCACGCAGCTTCATTTTGACGGACCACCGGTGAGTGAGCAGGGCATGGCCATCCATCAGGGTTTCGGCGATGCGCTGTGGCATGTGACCAAGGAAGGCAGCCGCATTCGTCCGTTTGTGGCCGGCGGGATTCATTTCAGCAACTTTGTGCCGCCGGGGTCTTCGGCTACATCCGGTGGAGGGAACACGAAGTTCGGTGTGAACTACGGCTTCGGCGTGAAGGCGAAGCTCACATCGACCTGGCAGATTCGGTTCGATTTCCGGCAGTACGAAACCGGCAAGCCTTTCGATCTGCCGGGCGCGAGCGGCCGTTTGTTGCAGAACGAAATTTCGGGCGGCGTCGCGTTTACGCTGTAAAAGCTGAAAAACTCTCCGGAACAACCGCTCCCTTTGGTCACGGCTCTGTTAGCGGATTTAATCCCTAGCTGAGCCGTGACTGGAAGGAGCGGTTCCGTGCGCGGGCCACGTCATACCCCAATCGATAGCACGGGATCGCCTTCCAGGATTGTTCGATCGAGACGCGGCCGTGTGCCCGCCGGCCAAAGTTTCACGCGATGCGATACGCGATAGGTCAGCGGTCCGCCGTCCACGCGGTCGGAACGCTCCAGAGGGCGGGGGATGCAAACGAACTCAGTCTCTAGCTCAGCACTGGTGGCGCGTACCGTCGCGTAACCGTGGCCGCCCAGATCGAGAAACGAGAGATGCGGCGACACTTCGGGATTGCTTTGTGCCAGGGCTTGCTTCAAGTCGCCGGTTTTCGCAAGCGCGAGACTCGCACGGACGCCGTGCAGTGCCGTGAGATTCATCGCCGGGCTGTGTCCCTGAAGAAAAATGGCGCGCAGCGGATGATCTTTCGGTAACCGATACTCGGCCGCTTCAAAAAGGCCGGGCGCTGAAACCGACCCGGTGATAAATTCCACCGCCACCGGATCGAATGGCCGAGGCGGCAGAGATTCAGACAAAACGCCGGCGAAAAACGAATGGCGATCTCCAGCCAGACTCGCAAATCCGGTGATCTTCTCGTGCCGGATCAGGTTGAGAATCTCGGCGCGTTCGGTCCGATAGCCGCCCCAATCATCCGCGCTAAAGATTGCGAATCCCGCGCCCGGCCAGCGCACCTGAAATTCTTCGGGGAGATTCTGGAAGTCCGTTCTCCAATCAAGCATCCCGATGGAGTTGCCCCACAATTTCCAGCGTGCCTTAGATGCGCGCAGCCGTTCGAAGAACCAGGCCTTCTGTTCGGCGCCGAGTACCGATTGCGCGGGCGAGTTCTTGCGCGGATTGGGAAGATCACGGCCGCCAAACCGGATACTCTCAGGCGGACGGCCTCCTCGATAGGTGCGGCCGGCATCCAGCACATCCACCACTTCCTCCGGCACAACCCAGGGAAAATCTTTCGGCTGAAACTGCGCGGCCTCCGGATGTTGCATTACGCATTCGGACGTGTAGGAGCGGTTGTCCGTGAGGATCAGATCCACATTGCGGCCCCACCGAAAAGAACGGAAGAGCTTGAGGCTGTTGATCGCGGCCAAGTTGTTTTCCTCGACGCCGAGGCCGCTGTCATTGAACTTGCTGATGGGCGCGTCTTTCACTTTGGGCGGTTCAAATCGGTCGAGCGAAGGGCCATCGGACTTCACGACGCGCGCCGGTTGATATTCAAACCACGCCTGGTTGGCCGCGACCTTGCGGGTTTGCGCCGGACGCACGCCGCCGAAGTTCTGCTGGCTTTGCCAGCCTTTCCACGAGAACTCGTGATTGTCCCACATGCAGATGAACGGCCAGCGTGCGCGGGCATCCTGCAGGTCGGGATCATGCAGGTAGCCGCGGTACAGTGCGCGATAATCGTCCACCGTAGTCGGCACATGGAAGTCGTCGATCTTCTCGCCGTGTTCGTATCGAACAACATCACGAATACGGCGCGCGTACATTCCCTGCGGGCGGTCTTCGGGATACCAGACGATCTCGTAAACGAAATCTCCCAGGTGGAGCACGAAGCTCAGACGGTCGGCTGCGGGCTGCCGCTCGTCCTCAAAGATCATCCGGCGGTAGGCGTTCTGCGCGCCTTGTGTGACGTTCTGGCAACTGACGAAAGCGAAGCGCACCGGCCGGTCATCGGCGACGTTGGGCGCCGTGATGGTGCGGCCGATCCGGCTGCCGAAACCGTGCTCGTCGGTGAATCGATACCAATATTCGCGCGACGGCTTCAGTCCGGCGGCCAGGATTCGACAGGTCCAGTCGGCCTCGGGCGCCAGCGCTGCATTGGCATTTGCGACCACGCGCTCAAAGCCCTGGTCCTCCGCGATCTCGACGGTGAGTCGTCGTGCTTCGCTGCCATTTATCGGAGGCCGCCGGGTCCACAGCAGCACGCTATCGGGATGCGGATCGCCCGAAGCGACACCCTCAGGAAAATGCGCACGGCTCTCGCGCCAATTTGTCTTCTCTCGCGACTGCCCCCAAGCGAGCGAGGCGCCCAGCGACGCCGCGGTAGCCGCAAATTGTCGCCGCGTTATTCGTTTCATCGGACCGTCACTTCCATGTGATGGTTTCGCCGCCAGTCAGGATCAGGTTGAGAATCGCCGGATTGGAACGATCGAACTCAACTGGTACCGATCGGCCGCGATAAGGTTTGTTGACAGCAAGAGTAGGCAAGGCCGATGCAGTTTTCTATTCTCCTGTCGAGCGGATCGCCTCGCCCAGTGTCGCGCCCCAACGGACTAGATGCTCGCTTCCATTCGCCTGGATCGGAAAGAAAACGTTTACGGCAACCAGCTTGGGAAATGCAACGCAAGGCGCGCCGCCGAGCATTTCACAGGAGGCAGTGCTGCCGTTCTCAAGAAGTTTGGTCTGGCTCTCCAATTCGGCGGTTGAGGATGCCGCAATCATGAGGCCGGTGAACTCAGTCCGCTGCGCTTCGTAAAACAGCCGGTAAAAAGCTGCACTTGCAGGAAACTTGAGATAGCCGGTAGCCGGTTGCGGACGTCGTTCGTTTTTGCCGTCGACAGATCTGTCCGCGTAGAGCGGCGCGATCGTGAATCCCACGCGATCGACCTTCGGGCGCACTTCGTACCAAGCTGTCTCATAGCCCAAAAGGTTCGACGTGGATCGTACCGACAACGTAATGCGGTTTCCGTCCGCGGCAGTTTGCTGGGTTTCGAGTGTCGGAGCGTCCTGCGGTACGCCCTCGCGCAGGATCGGGCTGACCACTTGAATCCGTGCCTGCGCTCCGATATCGATCTCACTCGAATAGCGCAATTGAAATGCGGTGTTGGTGTCGAGCGGAACGGATTGGACCACTTGATCGGCCAGCGCAAGCCCGTCACCTTTCTTGACGCAGCCTTGCGCTTCCAATTCGTCCGCCCATTCGCGCAGCCATCCGTGCGGCTGACTCGCTAGCGTGGCGCGATTGACCGTTACCTGGACTCGCCTCTTCCGCACTTGGATTCCAATTGGTCCTGCGATGGAGGGACACGCGCCCGAGCCTCTACTGACATCAGTTGCGACAGTGCGCTGATTGACGTCGGGGCCAACAACGCCGGGCGGGATAAGAACTTGACCCACATCCTGTTTGATCAGTCTGTAAGTCGGAAACAAGGGCTTGCGGACGGCGCATCCCGCGCTAGTGAGAATCGCTACGCAGGCGAGGCTCAAACAACAACGACGCATAACACACGCTCACTCCTTTTGCGGAATACGGATCAACACATAGGCGATACTCGCAAATCCGATCAGAGAAAGCCAGCCCCCCCAGGCCGGGAAAAACGAGAATGTTGCCATCGCGGGCATGCCGGCCAGAAACACTACGGCTAGCAAAATCCCGACAATCGCCTCGCCTGCGATCAAGCCGGACGCGAGCAGCGTGCCTTTCTCCTCGACGCGCAGCTTCTGTTCACTGGTTCGGTTTTCAATGACGCGATCCAGGATCCACTTCAGCAGTCCGCCCACGAAAATCGCCGATGAGGTGTCGAACGGCAAATACATTCCCACGGCTACCAGCATGGGCGCGCGAGCGCCGAACAATAAGAGCGCGACACCGAACGCAGCTCCGATGGCCAGCAATCCCCAGGCCATCTGACCGCCCACGATCCCTTTCGCGAGCTGAGCCATCAGACCCGCTTGCGGCGCCGGTAGCGCTCGACCGCCGATTCCTCCGGTCGCGAGATTGGCTTCGTGCAGCGCGATGATCGGACCCATCAGGAAGAACGACAGCAGGATCACCGAAACGATTTCGACCAGTTCCATCTTCCAGGGCGTGCCCCCGAGCAGGTGTCCGGCTTTCAGGTCCTGAATCAACGAACCGGAGACTGAGCAGGCGACACAAACCACCGCGGCCACGCCGAGCACCGCCGCCACTCCCGAGAGTCCGGTAACGCCGAAGGCCAGCATGACCAGCGCGGCGAGGATCAATCCAGCCAGCGTCAATCCAGACAGCGGCTGGTTCGAGCTGCCGACCAAACCGACCAGGTAGCCTCCGATCGCCGACAGCAGGAATCCCGTGATGGTCATGATCACCGCAGCAAGGATCGCCGGGCCAAGGCCGCCGGTGAAGTAATAGTAAATGCCGGTGATGGGAACTAGCAACACGATAGTCGAAAGCACGACCCAGCGCGGAGGAATGTCTCGCTCGGTGCGATCCACCACAACGTTGTCACGTTTCGACGCTGCCGAAGTTGTGAACACGCCTCTCAGCGAACTCCACAGCGATGCGCGCATCGAGAACATCGTGTTGGCCGCGCCCACCAGCATGGCGCCGACCGCGATGGGCCGGACGATGTTGTACCAGATCGTATACGACGCGATGCCAGTGTCAGTGGTGCCGATGCGCCGCGGCAGGTCCGGATCGAAGAACAGCAGTAGCGGAATCAGGATCCACCAGGCGATGACGCCGCCGGCCACGTTAATCGAGGCAAGCCGCGGTCCGATAATGTATCCGATTCCGATCAGTGCGGGGGAGAGGCTCGGCGTCGACCAAGGCACGCCGCCAAAGTGCGTCACGTCGCCGATCGGTTGCTTCTCATAGTTGAAATGCTTGATCACCGATTTTGGAAATGCCAGGAACCCTTCCGAATACTCCCGGAAGAGTTGAATGCCTTTGTCGGATTTCAGAATCTGAATCAACCCGCCGAACGCCATTGCGCCGAAAATGTAGCGCGGCGCGTTGCTGGCCGAGGCCTCGCCCGCCTTGACGATCTCGTAACTTGCCACGCTCTCAGGCCAAGGCAGCGGCGCCTCGACGCACAGCGGCCGTCTGAGCAAGATAATGAAAAACACGCCGATCAGCCCGCCCACCAGAAGAATCAGCGTCGCTTCCCAATAGTGCGAGCGCAAGTCGGTCCATAGATGCCGCCCATCCAGTTCCACCATCATGAACGATGGAATGGTGAAGATCGCGCCCGCGACCAAAGCCTCGCCGACCGAAGCCGCCGTACGTGTGATGTTTTGTTCGAGCAGCGTTCCGCGAAAAGCTGGAATGCGAAACAGCGCCATCGCGATAACGGCGGCGGGAATCGTTGCGGCCACCGTCTGACCCGCGCGCATTCCCAGATACGCGTTCGCCGATCCGAAGACGAACGCCAGGAACAGACCAAGAGCGACCGCTTTGACGGTCATCTCCGGTGGTGCTGGATTAGTGCTGCGCTGCACTAACGCATGTTATCGCAGAATTCGCGTCGATCCGATTTGTCCGGGGTTGGATTCTTCTGTTTAGTGCTCGCGGCCTCGGCCACCGCCACCACGTCCGCCGCCGTGCTGGGGCCGTCCGCCTCTTCCGCCACCACCGCCGCCTCCGCCACCGCCTTCACGCATCGGCCTGGCTTCGTTGACCACCAAGGATCTACCCATGAAATCCTGACCATTACACGTTTGAACGGCGCGATCGGCTTCCTCATCGTTTCCAAATTCCGCGAATCCGAAACCACGTGGATCGCCGGTGAACTTGTCGCGAATAATTTGCACCGAATCGGCTTGAAAACCCGACCGCGTGAACCAATCCTGCAATTCGGCTTCGCTGGCCTGGTAGGGAAGGTTGCCTACAAATAGTTTCTTCAACTGAACTCCTTTGGCCCAATTCATTGCGCAGGCTCTCGGATTGTGGGCGCACGCCAATCCTGCAGGCAAAATTCCACCCGCTTACCGTGCACCCAAGTGTGGACCGAAATCGGGGCGGGAGTCAATCCCTTTTTCTTCGCATTTCCCTGCACTGCAAGCAGGTTACACGTGGAGTTACAGCGGACGAATCGGTCTCTCTGAATAGCTGGACAGAGGGCCTTTAGTGCTTGAGAAGAGACCAAGTCCAGCAGGAACAGGCACGACATGCAGTTCTCGTGGCAAAATCGAACAGCATGTAACGAAATCGGACACCGGGACGCTTAAGCCGTTCAGAAGAGTGCCTTTGTACAGCAGGAAAGTCCAAGAAACGACTGGTTCACGATGCAAAGAAGTGGAAGGCAAATTGCACTCCCATAGCTCCGCAACCATAAATGAGGAAAGCCCCAGACACTGGGCCGACATCACTGTCCCGTCAGGATTCTATATAAAATGAGCTACTTCCAACAACTCTCGATTGCCGTGTTGTGCAGTTACGCGTATGCGTTTGCTCAGACGCCTGAAGTGTCCATTGAAACGCCCACACCTCGCCCCGTGATCGGACCGATACTGAAGCCGTTTCATTTCGAGCGCCGCGTTGTGGCGCCGGCCAACCTGGCGAATTCGCCGCGGCTCGAGATGCTGGTGCGCGCTGGCAATCTTTATCTGTCCGTGCAGGACGTCATCGCGTTGGCGCTCGAGAACAACATCGACATCGCGATTCAGCGCTACGGAGCACCGCTGGCTCGCGAAGTTTTGCGGCGCACCGAGGGCGGAGGCGCACTGCGAAGCATCGGCCAACCCGTTGTGCCGGGGCCGGTCAGCGTAAGTCTCGCCGGGGTCAGCGTCAACGCGGTTGGATTGCCGGAAAGTGGATCGGGCGTGAGTTCCGGAGGTGGCATCACTATTCAGCTCGGTACCACGCCGCCGATTCTCGATCCGACTGTGTTCGCCTTCGCAAATTTTCAACACTCCACTACGCCCTTGAGCAACACGCTGCTGGCTTTGATTCCGTCACAGATAAACGATAGCCGGAACATTCAGCTCGGCTACTCACAGTCTTTTGTGAC